>DAIOVK010000154.1:0-6737 GCA_036759045.1 Kapaibacterium sp. (SeqCode)
TTTTTTAAGTATGAATAAAACAAAAGATTTAAAAAAAGTGAAATTTTTCAGTCATTCTATCAACAAGTTGTTCGTATGACTCTATTTTATTGCCTTACAATGTTAATAGTATGGCTTATTTTTTTCCAATCCTTTTATCTCTTTATCGTACTAAATCCCCAAAAAATTAAAAAAATTATTTTCTTATCGAAATTATTAAGAAATGAAACAAAAATTTCATATATTAAAATTTATTATGTGAATTATTTAAAAATAATATTACATATAAAAAATGAATAAATGATGAAAAATTATAGGAATGCTTATAAGAAAAATTTATTAATTACCGAATAAGATAAAAACAGTATCATTTTGCTTTTGTAAAAGCAGATGAATTAGTAAAAATATAAGTATTTAAAAATTCAAAGACAGAAATATAAAGGTTTTTTAGGGAGTATGAAGTTTTATGAAATGGATTAAGAACATAAAAGCAAGTCATAAGATAATAATTGGTTATTCTTTGATTACAGGAATTCTGTTATTAGCAATGGTATTTTTTTTAAAACCATATTTCAATAAAACAATAGATGATTTAATGAAGTCAAGAACGAAAGCAAACCTTGAAGTTGGATATTCAGTTTTAAATCATTTTTACGAAGAGAGCCAGAAAGGAAATTTAAGTGAAGAAGACGCTAAGAAACTTGCCTTGAAAACCATTAAGAATATGAGATATTTAGATGATAATTACTACTGGATTAATGATTATGATGCTACTATGGTTAGTCATCCATATTTTCCCGAATTAGAAGGAATTAGCATTAATAATATACCTGATACAT
Source organism: Kapaibacterium sp. (SeqCode) (assembly GCA_036759045.1). Classification (GTDB taxonomy): domain Bacteria; phylum Bacteroidota; class Ignavibacteria; order Kapaibacteriales; family UBA2268; genus JAAYJM01. The sequence goes on from DAIOVK010000154.1 coordinate 819, forward strand.
CAATTTCAAATCTGTTTAAATTATTTACAAATATTGTTAAAGATAGAAAAGAAGATTTTGTCTATTACCAATGGCAAAGACCAAATGAAAAAGATATTCTTCATCCTAAAATTAGTTATATAAAAGGTTTTAGACCCTGGAATATGATTATTGGGACAGGTACTTACATCGATGACTTATATGAAGTTAAAAGCAATGTAAATCTTACAATAATATTCTCATTTATTATTATATTATTATTTGTTGTAATAACTATAACATATATATCAAGGCAAAAACGTAGTGAAGAAGCATTAAAAATCAGTGAAGCAAAATACAAAAGACTTACTGATAACTCACCGGCAGTTATATATCAAAGAAAGTTAAATACAGATGGAACAATAACCTATCCTTATATGAGTGATTCAATTTTTCCAATTGTTGGAATATCTAAGGATTTAGTTCTAAAAAATCCTAATTCATTATTTGAAAGGATACATCCAGATAACAAGGAAGAATATTTTAAAAAAATCTCAGAATCTGCAAAATCACTAAAATCATATAATTATACATTTAAAGTTATTAACGGCGACAAACAACCATGGATAGAAATACATTCTACACCTGTAAAACAAAGTGATGGTTCAGTTCTCTGGGATGGTTTGCTGTTAGATGTTACCGAAAGAATTGAAACCGAAGAAAAGTTAAAGAACTCAGAATTAACTTATCGGGAAATATTTAATGCCGTTAATGATTCAATATTTATTCATGACATAAATAGCGGAATAATTTTAGATGTAAACAATTCTATGCTTGAAAAATATGGATACAATTTAGAAGAAGTAAAATCGAATAAGGTAGGTAGCTTTAGTTCGGGAGTTTATCCATATACACTGGAAAATGCTAATAAGTATTTATTTAAAGCTGCAGAAGGTGAGGTTCAGATTTTTGAGTGGCAGTGCAGAAAGAAAAGCGGCGAGATTTTCTGGGCTGAAATTAGCTTAAAAAGAGGTAAAATTGCTGGAAATGATTGCATTATTGCTATTGAAAGAGATATTACTGAACGGAAAAAAGAGCAGGAAGAACTTAAAAAAGCAAAATTCGCTATGGATAAAGCTTCAGACGGAATCCTTTGGGTTGATAATGATGGCTATATTGTCTATGCCAATGATTCCTCTTGTAAATCATTAGGATATACACAAGAAGAAATATTAAAAATTCAAGTATTTGATATTGACCCGGATTTTAAGTTTGAAAACTGGGAACAACATAAAAAGGATATGTTAGAGAAAGGCAGTTTGACTTTTGAATCCAAGCATATTACTAAAGATGGTAAAATATTTTATGTAGAAGTCAGCACAAATCATTTCTATTTGGAAGATGGATACCTTGCCTGCGCCTTTGATAGGGACATAACTAAAAGGAAATTGGCTGAAGAAGAACTGAAAAAAGCAGAAGAACGATACAGAAATGTAGTAGATACACAATCGGAAATGATTGCCCGGTTCCTTGAAGATGGTACTATGACATTTGTTAATAAAGCCTGGCAGGAATATTATAAAGAGCAATTGGGCTTTAACTTTAATGCTATTGGACAAAATATAGTTGATTTAATGCAAATAAAAGATTTTTTGAATATTGAAGATATAGTCAATTCTTTACAACATGGCCAGTCTATCCAGAGCATAGAGCGTAGTTTTACTTCTATTACAGATGAGCTTAGATGGCAAAGTTGGTCCTTATACCGCCTTGAAAATCTTCAGGAAAATAAAATTGAATTACAGGTCGTTGGAAAAGATATTACAGAGCGTAAATTAGCTGAAATTACTTTAAAAGAAAATGAAGAGCAATACAGGGTTTTATTTGAATCCGCCAGCGATGCAATTTTTATTATGAATGAATTTCAGTTCATTAAATGTAATCAGAAAACTCTAGAACTTTATGCCTGCGAAGAAAAGGATATACTTTTTAAAGACCCTAGCTACTTTTCACCTAAAATACAACCAGATGGGGCTTTATCAGTTGAAAAATCCAAAGAAAAAATTCAAGCTGCTTTAAAAGGGGAGCCACAATTCTTCTATTGGATGCACAAAAGGTTAGATGGTACTTTCTTCGATGCTGAAGTAAGTTTGAATAAATTTATTCATAAAAATAAAGTATGCTTACAGGCAATAGTAAGAGATATTACTGAACGAAAAAAAACAGAAGAAGCACTAAAAGAAAGTGAAGAAAAATTACGAACATTATTTTCATCTATGACCGAAACTGTAACGATTCAGGAAATTATGTTCGATGATAACAATAATCCAATTAATTATAGAATTTTAGATTGCAATGATGCTTTTTTAAAAAACTTTTCTTTTAAAAAAGAAGATATTGTTAACAAAAAAATGACTGATTTATATAAAGAATCAGTACATCTGCAGGAATTTTCTAATGTTGTTCGTACTGGAGTATCAACACATTTATTTTCATACATACCATTTATAGATAAACATTTTTCGATTTCAGTAGTTTCTCTAGGGGCTAATAAATGTTCTGCTATCGGCTCAGACATTACATTAATCAAGAAAACTCAGCAATTAATTGCTGCAAAAAACAAGGAACTCGAACAAATTGTCTATGTTGCATCTCACGACTTACGCTCTCCTCTTGTTAATGTTGATGGATATAGCAGAGAACTTCAATATTCTATTGAAGATTTAAAAAATATTCTGCAAAATAATGATGAAGAAGCTAAGTTATCTGAATTAAAAAGAATAATGAAAGACGAAATTCCTGAAATGGAACAAGCATTATCTCATATTAGGAACAGTTCACGTCAAATGGATACTTTACTTAAAGGTTTGCTTAAGCTTTCAAGGTCCGGGCGTGCTGCTTTGAATATTTTATCTGTAAATATGAATAATGTTTTAGCGCAGGTGATTTCTACTTTTGAATATCAAATAAAAAAACTTGGAGCAGAAGTAATAACTAATGATTTACCACCTTGTCGGGGTGATGCTGTTCAGCTTTCTCAAGTCTTTTCAAATTTAATTGGTAATTCATTAAAATATACTGCATCAGAAAGACAAATTAAAATAATTGTTTCAGGAAAAATTGAAGGAGAGAGCTCAATATATTGTGTAGAAGATAACGGAATTGGCATTGCCAAAGAACATCAGGAAAAAATATTTGAACTCTTTCATCGGCTTAATCCCTCAGCAACTGAAGGTGAGGGGCTTGGACTAACTATAGTCAAACAAATTGTTAGCAGATTAGATGGAGAGATTAAAGTAGAATCCAACATAAATGTAGGTAGCAAATTTTTTATAATTCTTCCTTATATGAATTAAAAGGAGGGTAAAATGAATAACATATATTACAAAGGTGATGATATGAAACAAGAAGTTGTTATTTTAGTTGCAGAAGACGACGAAGGACATGCTGGTTTAATAAAGAAAAATCTTTTTCGTGCCGGAATCTCCAATGAAATAATGCATTTTAGAGATGGACAGGAAATTATTGATTTTTTATTCAGATTGGGTGAGGGACCCCACCGGACACCAGGAGCATCATACATAATATTACTTGATATACGTATGCCAAAAGTTGACGGTGTTGAAGTATTACGCCGAATTAAAGCCGACCCGGAACTAAAGAAAATTCCGGTTATGATGATTACAACAACTGACGACCCACGTGAGGTAGAAACCTGCCATACTCTCGGTTGTAGCAACTATATTACTAAGCCGGTTGAAAATGAAGCTTTTGTTAACGCAATCAGGCAGTTAGGGTTATTTTTAACAGTAGTGCAGGTACCAAAAGTAAATGGAATTCACTGATACAATTAATAAGGATAGTAATGGATAATTATGACAAAGATTATATTGATGCTTCTAAAAATATCTTAGTAGTTGAAGACAATGAAGGTTTGCAAAAATTAATTGTAAAGACATTGAATAAAAATGGATTCAATGCAATTGGCGTATCAACCGGAAAAGAAGCTATTGAAAAAATCCGAACATCTTCAAACATAGTTCTGCTCCTTGACCAGAACTTACCTGATATGACCGGTTATGATATAATTTTGCATTTAAATAGCTTATCTATTAAAGTTCCGTTTATTGTAATGACAGGGCATGGCGATGAACGTCTCGCTGTTGAAATGATGAAGCTTGGTGCTTATGATTATTTAGTTAAAGATATTAATTTTACTGATATTTTGCCAAGCGTTTTAGAAAGAGTATATAAAAATATCTTAATTGAAAAAAGATTACATCTTGCAGAAAAATCTCTAAAAGATTCAGAAGCAAAACTTCGTTCACTTTTTGAAGCGATGCAAGATGTGATTATTGTACTTGATTCAAATGGAAATTATGTTGAAACAGCTCCAACTTCTTCTGAAATCTTAAAAGAAAAGCCAATTACTTTACAAGGTAAATCTCTTTTTGATGTATTCCCGGAAAAATTAGCAAATGAAGGATTGCAATTAATTACTAATGTCCTTAAATTAAATTCCAATGACTATATTGACTATGAAATTAAACTTGCTGGAAAAAGCTATTGGTACTCAGCAACTATTTCACCTTACACTGAAAATACTGTCCTTTGGGTTGCACGTGATATTACAGAACGCAAAGAAGCAGAATTAGCCCTGATTGAAAAAGAAAAACGCTTCCGTCTTCTTGTCCAAAATTCCAATGATATAATTATTATTGTTGATAAAGAAGGTTATCCTATTTATGTAAGCGATCAAATTAAAAGGATTTTGGGCTATGAACAAGAAGATTTTATTGGAAAAAACTGTTTTTTGGGCATACATCCAGATGATATACAGGAAATAAAAAAAATCTTTACTGAAAGTTTAGAAAAACCGGGAAAAGTAGCAAAGGGAGAGTACCGTTTTAAACATAAAAACGGTTCCTGGATATATCTCGAAACAGTAGGCAGCAATCTTTTATATGATGCTTCTGTTAATGGAATAGTTTTAAATACCCGCGATATAACAGAAAGAAAAAAATCTGAAGCAGCAATTCTGGAGAGCGAAGAAAAATGGCGTAGTTATATCAAAGCTGCTCCTTATTCAATTTCTATAGTTGATGAGAATTTAAAATTCATTGAGGTTAACCCGGCTACCTGTATTATTACCGGACTCTCTGAAGAAGAACTTAAATTAATAGGAGTTCCAGACCTTTTAGCTCCGGAAAGTGTTATTCCTGTAATGAAGAGCTTTAAAAACCAAATTTTGAATACAGGGAAATTCTATGGTGAAGGTTATTTTACAAATAAATCCGGTGAAAAACGCTTCTGGTCTGTTGCCAGCCAAACGATTAGTGAAAATCGTTTTTTGAGCTTTTGTGAGGATATAACTGATAGAAAAATTGCAGAGCAAGCACTCATTGATAGCGAAGAACGCTTCAGAAGTATTTTTGAAAATGCTACTATTGGAATCTATAGAACCACTCCTGATGGGAAAATCTTATTGGCAAATCCTATGCTTATCAAGCTTTTAGGTTACAATTCGTTAGGTGAATTATCCAAAATTGATGTTAAGGAAAAAGGATATGCCGACCCAAATAAAAGAGAAGAATTCCTTTCAATTATGAAAGAAAGAGGAGAAGCAAAAGGTTTTGAATCAGTTTGGCTAAGAAATGATGGAAGTAAAGTATATATTAGAGAAAGTGCTAAAACTTTTTACAATGAAGACGGTTCAGTAAAATACTATGAAGGAACGGTCGAAGATATTACTGAGCAAGAATTAGCTAAAGAAGCATTACTGGAAAGTGAAGAGTTGTTTAGTAAGCTAATTCAAACTGTTCCCGACTTAATTATTAGAACTGATATAGAAGGCAATATTACTTTTGTAAATGAAGCCGTTTTGCTTTCTCATTTAAACGTAAAAAAAGAAAATGTTATTGGTAAAAATATTATGTCTTTTATTTCTGAGAGAGACTTACC
>DAIOVK010000155.1:0-6706 GCA_036759045.1 Kapaibacterium sp. (SeqCode)
TTTATGTCATTCCGTTCGCATTGAGAAATCTCATACTTAGTGGTATCAATGACTTGTGAGATTCTTCGCTGCGAATGTCAATTACATCGTAGTTTGTCATTCTGACGGATGTCAGAATCTCTCTTGGTTTTCTCTAAAGAGATTCGATAAAGGAATATTTCAGTCATTAGTCATTGGTCATAAGTTGTTAGTAAAAATACTAATGACGAATAACTAATGACTAATTACAAAAAAAACTATTTTTAAGATGGATTCTGAAATCCGTCAGAATGACAGGGTAAAGTAATATCATCTTCATTTATATAAAGTTCTTCCTTCATTTTGAGGTTACCAATTACATCTATATTATTTCCATCAAACTTTCCGAAAGTTAAGAAACTTTCGCAAATCAAGAAGAAAATACTCTTGTAAAGTTTCTTAACTTTGCAAAAGTTAGAAAACTAAACTATCTAAACCTTCTAATCTTTCTAAACGTTATGTCATCTCCATTTAAATATAGCACTTGCTTTATCTTGGGATTCAGAATGACATCTTTAGAACTCCCCCTTTTATATATAAAAAAAGCCGAACTAATGAGTTCGGCTTTTTGTGGGCCTGGAGGGACTTGAACCCCCAACCTACGGATTATGAGTCCGGCGCTCTAACCAGTTGAGCTACGGGCCCCCACTTTTCTCTATTAATCAAATAATAGCTTACAAAATTATAAAATTTTTCTTTATTTTCAAAATATTTAAAAATTATTTTTATTTTTGTTCTTTTTAGGAATTAAAAATGTCTTTAAATATTCTTTTAAGCAAACTTGAAAAAGTGAATAATAGTAATTTTGAAAATAGCTATCTAATACCTGAAATATGGCTTAAACCTTACTCCAACAGCTTCAATAAAACTGAAGTAAATCCAATCAACTTTTTTCTTAATCAACTTAAAGAAATTGAGGATATTTCAAAAAGAGAGAAAGTGGAGTTTAAATCTGGCAATTGGTCTGACGATGCAATAATTTACAATATGTTTGTTCGCTATAGCTGTGGAAATTTTCTGAATGCTATTGGAATGCTCCCATACATTCATTCTCTCGGAGTAAACACGATTTATCTTTTGCCGATTACTTCTATAGGGCAATTTAATAAAAAAGGTGAACTCGGTTCACCATATTCAATACGCAATCCTTACGAAATTGATGAAAATCTTGCTAACAAAACGCTTGATTTAACTGCGGAAGAACTCTTTAAAGCATTTGTAGAAGCAGCACATTTAATTGGCATTAAAGTTGTTCTTGAATTTGTATTTCGCACTGCCAGTTTGGATAGCGACTGGGCTATGGAGCATCCTGAATGGTTCTACTGGATTAAAGAAGAATGTGAGGAAACATTTTTACCACCAGCTTTTGATGAAATAGAACTTAAAGAAATTAAAGAAAAAATTTTAGAACAGGATTTCTCAAAATTAATAGCTCCATGCAAAGAATATACTAATCAGTTTGCCCAAACACCTACAATAGTATTCAAAGATGCAGGAAAAATAATTGGTGTTGATGAAGATGGCAACAGATGCGTGATTCCTTCTGCATTTGCCGATTGGCCACCTGACGACAAACAGCCACTTTGGTCTGATGTTACTTATTTAAAACTTTATGAGCATCCGAAATTCAATTATATTGCTTATAATACCGTTAGAATGTATGACAAGGAACTTGCTAAAACAAAGTACGAACAAACAGAGCTATGGCAAAAGATTGCTGAAATAATTCCCTTTTATCAGAATAAATTCGGTATAGACGGCGTTATGATAGATATGGGGCATGCCTTACCAGCAAAACTCTTAAAAACTATAATTTTAAAAGCAAAAGAAATCAATAGCGATTTTGTTTTTTGGGAGGAGAATTTTACTCTATCTAAAAAATCAAAGGAATCCGGTTATAGTGCTGTTGTGGGTTATCTTTGCTTTGATGAGCATATTGACTGGAAAATGCAGAGTTTATTATATATGCTCGAAAAAGAGCAAACGCCAATACCATTTTTCGCAACTCCGGAAAATCACAACACGCCCCGCGCTGCATCACGCTTCAACAATGTAAAATATTCTGAAATGTGCTGGGCAATAAACTGCTTCTTACCTGCTCTGCCTTTTATTCACAGCGGATTTGAACTCGGTGAAATTCAACCAGTAAATACCGGACTGGACTTTACCGAACAACAAATGGAAAAATATACTCCTTTTAATCTACCTTTATTTTCTAATATTCTTTTAAACTGGAATAGCAGCTTTGCCTTTATTACAAAGATGAGAAAAATTCTCGATATCCGAAAAAAATTCATTAATTTTTCTATGAATTTTAAGAAAGGAACTTTTTATAAAGTCAATGCAAATAACGAAAAAATACTATGTTTTTTAAGGAAGTTCGATAAGTCAATTTTGATAACTTGTAATTTAAGTGAAAATGAAAACTATGCAGAAATTGAAATTCCAGATGTGAAACAAATTAGTAATTTAATTGATGAAAGACAGTTTGAAATAATAGAAAAAAAGCTCAAAATAAATATGTCAGCTTTCGAATATTTTATTTTTGAAATTGAATAAATGGGATATTTTTAATAAAAAAAACCTTATTTTTCATTATTATGCTTAGTAGAAAATAAAAGAGAAATTCATTTTTGAATTTTTTGCTTGTTTTTTAATCCCCTCCAGACATAATATCATCGGAAAATGTTCGTATGACTTCCTCTTGTCATTCTATCAGTTTGCTGCTCGTTTGACTGGAAAGCAGTAATAATGAAAAAGGAAAAACATTTACTACAATAATACTATCCCATGCGGGATATTTTGCATTTTGTTTTGGTTGTGTTGTAGAGACAGGTCTTAGACCTGTCTCTACGATTGTTTTTTTTACAAATTGAAAAAGAAAAAAGAATTTGAATAGCCACGAGCTTTAGCTCGTGGAAAGGGGATAAAATCCAGTAAAATTTCTCTTTATTATTTTTTCCACGAGTTTTAGCTCGTGGCTATTTATTAAAGAGATATTCCATATTTTAGAAAATATGGAATATCTGCTAAAAAAAGTAGAGACAAGGCATGCCTTGCATCTATAAAAATTTCTAATATATTTCTAATACGGCAAGTTCTGGATTATTTTCAAATTCTTTTATTGTATTAATATTTTGAATTATTTTAGAAGCTAAGATTTCTACCGTGTGATTTCCAAAACGTAACCAGATTATTTTTGGAGGATGCCCAAAATATGTAGCTAAGTCGCTAAAATCTGAATCATAGGTTAATATTGAATAACCATTTTCCCGAGATTCGTTCCATATCTCTTTATCAGTCAGTCTTTCGTTAATAAGTATATTTATATGAATTACTTCATCAAAATAATCTGATAATATCTTTACAATTCGATAGGAAATATTTTCGTCAAGCAGCAGTTTCATACGGCTACAGCTAATTTCCGTTCCTTGTCAGATGCGTATTTCAAACAAGCTAAAATATGTGTTTCGCAAATTTGAGGGAAATCCGCAATTATATCTTTAAATGACATACCATTAGCAAGCATTTTCAATATATCAGCAACGGAAATCCTTGTTCCAAGAATAACAGGTTTGCCAAATCTGACTTTTGGATTAATTTCTATATATTTCTGATACAACTCCATTGCATTTCCTTAATATTTTACTTGTTTAAATTATGAAAAAAAATTTTTTAAAACAAGTCTTTCTTTTAAGATATAAACTTAACGCTTCATTAATTGTTTTTTTACTCTACTTCTCAAGTTAAACTTGGGAAGGAGGAGAAAAAATATAGAGATAAGATGTACCTTTTCTCTACGATTTGTCTTTAGATGGATTTCACTTTTCCCTGCTGTCAGTAGTTTTTTTCTGAATGGGGAGAGAAAAGTAAGGAGGGAGTTATGACTATATGATAAAGCAGGGCAGAAACTTTATATAAACACTTAAACCAAATGTTTCAAACATGAAGTTAGTATTTATTTTTTATTCTATCCATTCAATATTGTCTGGATTTTCTAGATAAATCTCATTTAGCACTTTTGCTATTATACTTTCTGGATTTTTTAATGTAATTATTAAAGTGTCGATAGCTCTTGTTAGTGGAATTAGCGTCCAAAGATTTACAAACTTATCTCTTTTTTCTTGAAATGTTTCTAATGCAAGTTCATCAGTACTTTCCTCTTTAAATGTATCAAATTTATAACGTATGAATTCATCTAATTCCAAACAAACAACCGTCCAACCCTCTAATCCTCTACACGACTCATATTGTAACAATCTATGGCTTTCTAAATCTACAGAATACTCAGTACGTAAATCAGTATTTGTTCCGTCCCAAATTTTTATACCTTTTTTTTCAAAATCTTTTATTTTTATAAATGACCTTTCAATATTATTTTTATCAACAAGACTTGGTGGTACTAAGAACATCATTTCATATGCAGAGTTTCCATTGTATTTGCAAAAGGTAAATTCCCTTTCGTGTAATTCTTTTGTATAATCACCAATTTTAATAATTATTTTTCCACCGTATAAATCTTCTTTTGGTTCTAAGTCCCAGTATACATTTAATTTTTCTGCAATTTGCTTTACAAAGTTTACCAAATCAAATTTTTGCCTTAAACCTTTTTTCTCTGTGGTTTTTCGAAAATCTATGTCTTTTTTTAATCCTTGTGTCCAATTACATTTTTTTTGGGAACGAATTAATTGGTCAACCCCATCAGCAATAATTACTTTCTCTTTCCCAAATATAAAGTAAATCAGATTCTTTTCAATATCACTCCAATCTTGAGCTTCATCAATTAGTAAATAGTCCCAAGCAACTTGTTGGTGCCTTGATTTCATCAATGCTTGTAATTCGACTTCTCCAATTAAATTACTTTCAACATAGTCAAAAAGTTCATTTAATAGTGATTTGTATTTCTTAATAAAATCGTTTATATAAATATTCCCTTTCGGACTTTTATTTGTTCCAATTTCAAAACCGCATAAAATTTCATAGAAAAATTTGTGTAATGTTGATATACTCACAGAATAATCATCAATAACGTCAGGTATTTCTGCCAATGCAAGTGTTCTTTTAATATCACTTACTAATGCATGATTATAAGTCAAAATGATACATCTTCCACCTTCGTTTATAGCTAAATCACAAGCAATATTTAAAAGTTTAATAGTTTTACCCGTTCCTGCTCTACCAGAAATAACAATTAGTTTTTCGCCAATTGCTAGTGCATATTCTTGTTTTTTTAGAATAGTTCTCGTTATATGCTCAATCTTTTTTCTTGTTAAGTCACCCATTCCTTGTTTGACTTTTGTAAAAAGATCAAATATTTTATCTATCTCATCAATATCATATTCTTGTTTTTTAGACAAACTTTTAAATGAACAATATTTTTTTGGTTGTTTTGTTTGAAAATCAATTTGATTATAAGGAATTGATTGAATACAAGCTAATTGAAATAACCACTTTAATCCAAATCTAGTGGGCAAATAATTATGTTTGTCAAAAATATCTGAGTTATTACATAAAAGTTCTTTAATAGATTCTCCACTCACATTTCTAAACCATATAAAATTACATATATATGGTGAAAAGTTAATTCTGTCTGTAAAATAATTTCTAAGTGCATATTTTTGATTTTCACTCTGTGTTGTTACATCGTGAAATTTGTCTTTGTATTTTACTAATAAAGTCAAACCTTCTAATTTAATGTCTTCTGCTCTATGTCTTTTAGTTTCTATCACAAAACAAAAATCATTTACAAATAAAAGTCGTTCTTCTTGTTCTAATATTTCTACAATTTTTTCTGTTTTTCCAGTTTCTTCATTTTTTTCTTCAATTGTTCTACCTGTTCTTGCTTTGGTCTTAACTTTTAGGGAATATTTATCAAATTTACCAACAACAATTAAATCTACATCTTTAGTGTCTTGCCCAAAAAGAGTGGCATTGCTAATTATTAGAATTTCTCCTTTAATTGGTTTGTTTCTAAACTCATTCTCAAAAATTTCTTTCAAAACGATTGCATCTTTATACTCATTCGTTTCTTGATTTCCTTTTACCTTAATTTTTATAGACATAATTATTCATTCTGTGATTATATTATTTGGTATATAAAATGTGGACTTCTAAGTTACTCTAAATCAATTATTTACAAATCTGCCTTTATTTTTAGTTTTCTATCTATTTAATTATCATTTCAGTTTTTTAAAAGAATGTTAATTATTTGTTTAATATATCTCAAAAAATGTATATTCTTTAAGTTCAGATTTTTCTCTTCTGCCTACGAATTCTCAACAGAATTTCTTATTACAAATTCTTATATTCTTAATACAATACAAACATAATTATTTATAAATATAAAAGCAAATTTTTTCAATTCTTTTTTCTATTCCATATTGACAAAAGAAAATACCAGTAAACCAATCACAAAAAAGCCACCCTTTTCAGAGTGGCTTTTATACTTAATTTATTTATTCTTAATACTCTAACGGCAACTTCAGAAGTTCATCGTAGCGGTAAACGGGACCGTCTTTGCAAACGTAGTTGTTGCCAACCATACAATGTCCACATTTTCCGATACCGCACTTCATCCTGTTTTCGAGTGTAGTGAAAATTTGCTCGTGGTTGAAGCCGAGTTTCATCAAAATAGGAAGAGTAAGCTTAATCATAATAGGCGGACCGCAAACGATTGCGATTGTGTCTT
>DAIOVK010000156.1:0-2224 GCA_036759045.1 Kapaibacterium sp. (SeqCode)
TATTATCCTGTCTGGAAGAAAAAGAAGTTTAACTTCGGGCGACATAGTCGGCTATCGTATTATCCGCGGTGGTAGAGCATTGCGTATTCCACTAATCGAAAAAGCATCACGTATGTCGCTTGAAACTATTCCTATTGACTTGTCTGTAAAAAATGCTTATTCAAAAGGCGGTATCCCGCTTGTCGTTGAAGCTATTGCAAATATAAAAATTGACTCCAAAGAACCCGCTTTTGGCAACGCAGTTGAAAGATTTTTAACAATGACCCAAGAAGAAATTCATCGCATCGCTAAAGATACTCTTGAAGGAAACCTGCGTGGCGTGCTTGCTTCTTTAACACCTGAAGAAGTGAACCAGGACAGAATGAAATTCGCAGAAAGTTTGATGGAAGAAGCAGAAACTGATTTACAAAAATTAGGTCTTCAACTTGATACACTAAAAATCACAAATATTTCTGATGAGCGCGGCTATCTTGATTCAATCGGTAGAATGAAAACCGCAGAACTGATTAAGGCAGCTGAAAAAGCCGAAGCAGACAACAAGGCAGAAGCCGAAGAGGCAAGAGCAGCTGCTTTAAAACGCGCCGAAATTGCCAAAGTTATTGCAAATCAGGATATCGAAAAAGCTCAAATTGAAAAAGAAAAAAATATTGCAATAACCAATGCTAATAAAGATGCTGCCACTGAAGCCGCCGATGCTGAAGCAAATGAAATTGCAGAAAAAGCAAAAGCAAAAGCAAAACAGGAAATTGAAACTGCTCAAATTAATGCCGAGCAAAATATTGCCATTGCTAATTCAATAAAGCAGGCAGAAGCAAGAGAAGCTGAGGCACTTGCTCAGGAAAGGGCAGAAAAAGCAAAAGCAAAGGCAAAGCAGGAAATTGAAACTGCCCAAATTCAATCCGAGCAAAATATTGCCGTTTCCGATGCGAAAGCAAAACAAATCATCGAAATTGAGAATAATAATTACAGAGTAAAAAAAGCTGAATTAGACAAAGAAGCTCTGATTAAAGAAAATGAAGCACGCATTTCAAGTCAGAAAGCAGCTGTGATGTTCGAACAGGAAGTAGAACAGGAACGTATTAGCTTGCAACAAAAGAAACTGATTGCCGATGTGATAGAACCATCGAAAGCAAAGAAAGAAGCTATGGAACTCGAAGCAAAAGGTAAAGCTGCTACAATCATTGCAGATGGTGAAGCAAAAATTGCTATTATCAATCAAACCATTAAAGCGTATTCAAGTGCAGGAAGCGATGCAGAAAAAGTGTTCATTCTGAATATTCTGCCACAACTCGTTGAGCAGCTTTCAAGCACAGTTAAAGGAATAAATATTGACAAAATCAGCATTATCGACAGCAACGGAAATGGTGCGAACAATCTTGCAAAATTAGTAAATCAGCTTCCCGGCTCAGTTGTTTCTCTTTCAGAAATGATTGAAAATGCCACAGGAGTCGATATTCTGTCACATTTCAAAAAAGAAGAAAAGTAGTTGTTTTTCAGTCATAATAACTACTTATTGTACGTGTAACTTACCTTTATTATATTAAAAGATTAACACTACTTTGGAAAGTGGAGTTCATCTGAAAGAAAAAATCAGTATTTTTTATAAGAAACTGGCATGCCTGTTTCCTACATTTGTCTCTCCTTCCCAAGTGCAACTTGGGAAGGAGTTTTTTTATTTCCCTCTTGAGAGTGGCAGGGGTGTCAAGTAAAAGTTGGACTCCACGCTTTAGAAAGTGGAGTCAATTTGAAGAAAATAGCAACGTAGTTGCGTTATCGTAATAGATACGAAAACGCACACACGTAAAAAATCTCGTTGAGATGAGAACACTCCTACGGAGTTTTTTCGTTCTTTGTTTTTTCCTTGCTACTAAGATAACAATCCTAACGGATTTGAAATTAATAGCCACGAGCTTTAGCTCGTGGAAAGGAGATAAAAACAGGGTAATATTTTTTTTCACTATCTAAAGATAGTGGCTATTTATAAATAAGATATTCCATTTTTTCTTAAATATGGAATATCTGGTTTTAAGAAATTTTTCTTCCCAAGTTCAACCTTCGAAAAAGTTTTTTTGCTAAAGATGAACTCCACCTTCCAATGTGGAGTTCATCTAGAAAAACCTTCATTCCAAAATGCAATTCATTAAGAAAAAGTAAGAAAAAACGTCTGCGAAAGAATACAAAATGTCTGCAAAAGAATACAAAATGTCTGCAAAAGAATACAAAA
>DAIOVK010000156.1:2324-4543 GCA_036759045.1 Kapaibacterium sp. (SeqCode)
ACAAAATGTCTGCAAAAGAATACAAAATGTCTGCAAAAGAATACAAAATGTCTGCAAAAGAATACAAAATGTCTGCGAAAGGTCGGAAAACGTTTACAAAAAGTTTTGATAAAGTTTTATTTAGTGTTTTTATAATTTGCTGTTATTTTTTTTTAATTTTTCTTTATAATAATAATACTATGATATGTATTTGATAGAGTTATTTCGTCTTAGTATGAATAATATTATTTTTTGCGTAATATTCCTAAAAATATTTTTTTATTAACAGTCAGCCCGCAGCCGATTACTCGCTTCAAGGTAAAACCGCAGAAGTAAATTTCATAATCAACGTAGAATCAGACAAGCGTAATTAATTTAGTGCAAAAAAACCAAATTCAGTATGCTGTGCCGAGTAGTCTAAAAAGGTTAATAGGTTATTAGGTTATTAGGTTATTAGGTTATTAGGTTATTGGTAAAAAATAACTAATAATTAATAATTAACAATTAACAATTAATAATTATCTCAGTGTTTTAAACTTTCGCAAAGCTGGGGGAACTTTACGAAAGTGTAAGAAATCATCTTACTTTGAGAAAGTTTCTTAACTTTCGTAAAGTTTATGGTGAAAAAAGTCATAACCCAATAACCAATTGCCGATAGCCGAAAGCCGACAGCCGAAAGCCGACTACCACAGCACAGCTTCCAATTCCGATTCGCTTTCCATATAGACAGTTCTCGCCTTGCTACCGTCGAAAGGACCTATTACCCCAGCTGCTTCTAATTCGTCAATAATTCTGCCTGCTCTTGCATATCCTACTTTCAATCTTCTTTGGACTAGTGATACTGATGCCTGCTGCTGCTGAATAATCAATCTTGCTGCTTCTGCAAAAAGCGGGTCCCTGTCTTCCTGACTAATGCCAGCACCTGCAGTATTTTTTTCAATTAAACTAGGAAGCATATATGGTTTAGAGTATCCCTTTTGTTTACCTATAAAATTGCAAATATCTTCGACTTCGTCAGTAGAAATGAAAGCGTTTTGAATACGGATTGGCTTTGGCGAACCGCCAGCGAGAAAGAGCATATCGCCCATACCGAGAAGCTGTTCGGCGCCTGATACGTCAAGTATAGTCCGTGAATCAATCTTTGAAGCAACCAGATAAGACAGTCTTGCCGGGAAATTTGCTTTAATAATTCCGGTGATAACGTCAACTGATGGACGCTGCGTTGCGACAATGCAGTGAATACCAACTGCTCTTGCAAGCTGAGCCAATCTAATTATCGGACTTTCCACTTCCTTTGAAGCAGTCAACATCAAATCAGCAAGCTCATCAATTACAACTACTATGTATGGCATTTCTTTATGTGCTATTTCCTTGTCATCTTTAAATTTGCCTTCACGCACCTTCTGATTGTATTCAAAAATATTCCTCTGCCCGACTTTAGCAAGAATATCGTAGCGTAAATCCATTTCAGCGCAAACAGCTTTTAACACAATCACTGCTTCCTGCGGGTCTGTAATAATTGCGTTGTCAATATCAGGAGAGACAGCTAAGAAATGGCTTTCTAACTGAGCATACTGCTTCAATTCTACTTTCTTCGGGTCAACAATGACAAATTTCAAATATCTTGGGTGCATTTTGTAAAGCAATGAAGCTATAATCGTATTAATACCAACACTTTTTCCTGCACCAGTAGCGCCGGCGATAAGTAAATGAGGCATTTTTGCTAAGTCTGCACAGAATACTTCGCCCGAGATTGTCTTTCCCAGAGCCATTGGTAAATACAAATTATTATTTAGGAATTTATTCGATTTGGCAATACTACTGAAGCTAACCATTGATGGCTTTTTATTCGGAATCTCAATACCAACGGTTCCTTTACCGGGGATTGGTGCAATAATTCTAATTCCCTTTGCTTTAAGAGCCATAGCGATGTCATCGGCAAGGTTTTCGATTCGGCTAATTTTTATTCCGGCTGCGGGAACAAATTCATATTGAGTAACGACTGGTCCGGGAGTAACTGCAAGGTTTTCAATTACAATTTTAAAAGTTTCTAATTTATCTTGCAAAATCTGGGCATTTTGTTTTAATTCTTCCTCATCAATGAAGGTTTCGTCTTCAAAAGTCCCAAGCAAACCCAAATGAGGTGGTGAATAATTTATTTCTTCATCTAAAATAGCAGTAGAAAGTGGAGAAGAAAGCTGCGGTTCATCGCGTTTTATTTCAACTTCCTGCTTCTGCTC
>DAIOVK010000156.1:4643-6692 GCA_036759045.1 Kapaibacterium sp. (SeqCode)
AAACTCGGTTTTTCAATATTTATATTATCTTCCTTGATTTCATCTGGTTTTTCTTCTACGATAATTTTTTCAATCATTGGAAGATGTGGATTTCTTTTTATTATTATTTCAGGTGGTTTAGATTTTTTTTCTTCCTGCGGCTTCGAAGAATCTATACGTGAATCAATAACATTTTGATTTTCCTGAACTTTACTTTCATTTTTAAAATTATTGATATTTTCTTTTCTCTCAGTAAATTCTAAGTTCTTTTGAATTATCCAGGCAGGGTCTTGGGCAGTAGAAACTGATGTAGTCTTTTTTGAAGGTAAAGTTACAACACTTGGTTTTTCTTTATTCAAATCACTAACTGGCTGTTTCTTTTCCTTTGGTTTGCTTTTAAAATACTCAATAATAGAATTAATATGATTTTTAACAAATTCTTTTATTTTCAAATAATAATCAAAATTGAAAAGTTTAATTAAGTAAATTATAACAGAGCATAAGAGAAGAGCAAAGAGAAGGAACGAGCCGACTACTCCAATCATACTCGAAATTGCCATCGCAAGAAAAATACCAATAGCGCCGTAAAATTCTTTTGGAATCTCAACAAACCAGGGAATAAGTGAAAGAGTTGCAACGAAACCTGAAATAACAAAAGCAAGTAAAGAAAAACCTATTGTATGCTTGATTATTTTTGCAGAAATTGAAAAACGTTTGAATAGATTCCAGCTCCAAATAGTTAGCAAAACGGGGAATAATAAAATGGAGTAACCAATCGTAGAATTATAGAGGAAATTAGAGACAATAGCTCCGAATATTCCAAGCCAGTTGCTGGTTTGAGCAGCTTTTTCCTTCAATTCAATATTACCTTTAAAAACAGAGAGTAATTCCTTGAACGAAACTTCAGTGTTTGCTTCGTCTTTTGGGGTGTAGGAAATTAAGGATAAAAGAATCAAAACCGCAAGAAACATCAGAATAACTGAAATAATTCTTACATTTCTGTTAAATTTCGTTTGAAGTTTTGTTTGAACAGGAGAGCTTTGCTTTTTTAACTCTTTAGGATTATTATCTTTATCAGGATTCTTGTTAATAGCTATCTTTTCCTTCTTACGAATTGCTTCAGAAGAAGGGATATTTGAACGTCCCATAATTTTCTCCCCAAAATGCCGCCATCAAAAATGTAAATTACTAAAAATTAATGTGAAATAAAAGAGAAAATTTAAACATAAGACTTTACTAATTACATCTTTTCTCAGTCATACTATCAACAAGTTGATAGTATGACTTTATAACAAACCGGTAACAATAATTGTAAAAAAATCTGTCATTCTGAAGCGCAGCGAAGAATCTCACAACTTCTTGCCACCACAGACTTTTAGATTCCTCACTTCGTTATAAATGACATCTTTACTTTTGACTGTCATACTATCAACTTGTTGATAGTATGACAGAAAGATCACTGTTCCTGAATCTCAAACTATGTGTTATCAAAGACTTGTGAGATTCCTCACTTCGTTTCGGAATGACATCTTTACTTTTGACTGTCATGCTATCAACTTGTTGATAGTATGACTGAAAGATCACTGTTCCTGAATCTCAAACTATGTGGTATCAAAGACTTGTGAGATTCCTCACTTCGTTTCGGAATGACAGGGTAAAATTATGTCATCTCCATTATAATAAAGCATTTGCTTTATCAGGGGGGCTAAATGACTCAAGATAGTAAGTTTTTTTACAATTTTCTACACTCGGAAAGTAAAGTTAAAAATTTAGTTTGACTAACTCACCACAACTATTACTTTCTTGAAAAGTAAGTTCATAATTAAAAATTAAAAAAAATAAAATATTTCTTTGCTATTATTAGTGAATTGCTTATTTTGACAAATTAAAATAAAATAGTTTTGTAATTATTAATTAAATATTATAAATAAATATGAAGGAGCAAATTATGAAGTTGAAAAATTCATTACTAACTTCGATACTTCTCGTTATTGCTTTATTTTTGGGAACAAGCAATATGTATTCTTCCTCTCCGAGGATGATTCTTGTGGAAGAAGCTACAAACACTGG
>DAIOVK010000157.1:0-6667 GCA_036759045.1 Kapaibacterium sp. (SeqCode)
TATACAAATATAATGAATTATTTAATATAATGCACTATTTTCGTGCCATTACTCTTGAGAGGGACAGGGGTGTGTTCTTGGTCATTATAACTAATCAATTCTGGTTAAAGTTTGATAGTTGTAATTAGTATCGTTATTATGATAATAAATTCGTTTTGATCAAATAAGCTACCTAAATTGTTGTTTAAAGGATAACTTCTTATTCCCAGGTTCGATATTGGAAAAATAAATAAGAACACACCCCTGCACATCTCAAGAGGGGAATGCGTAAGATGAATTATTAATTACTTTAGCAGAGTATTATATATATTCAAATAGCTTTCGTAGCGACGGAAATCAATCAACTCATTTTCAACTGCATCTAAAACGGCACAATCCGGTTCGTGTATATGGGTGCAACGCACATATCGGCATTTATCCGAAAACTCATCGAAATCGTGAAAATAGAGATATAGCTCTTCTGGTTCTACTCCCCACACTGCAAACTCTCTCAAGCCCGGCGTGTCAATGATTTCTCCACCTTCGTCAAATTTAAATAGCTTAATTGAGCTTGTGGTGTGCATTCCTTTGCTCCACTTCTCGCTTACATCGTTTATTTTTTGTAGTTTTTTTCCGAAAATTGAATTTATTAATGTTGATTTGCCACAACCCGATTGTCCTGAAAGCACACAACTACTTTTGTTAATGTAACTTAAAAAATCATCAAGATTTAATTTGTTCAATGCAGAAATGTAAAATATTTTGATTCCAAGCTTACTGTACATTTCTAAATCTTCCTGAACTTCTTCAAAATCAACTAAATCAATTTTATTCACACAAATCACAGGTTCGATTGAGCCGATTTCAGCTGCCACCAAATACCTGTCTATTAGGCGAGTATTGTAAAATGGTTCAGCAGCAGAGCAAAAGATAATTAACTTGTCTATGTTAGCGGCGATTATGTCTTCTTTGGGCTTTATTACATCTTTTCGCGAAAGAAATGATTTCCTTTTTTCAATGCTTAAAATCTTTCCGGAATCAAGATTAGTGGATTTAGACAAACCATCTCTTTTGAAACTAACGGAATCCCCAACTACAAGAATTGTGCTGTCGAAATTCTCAGATGCAACAGTTCCGGAAATTACACATTCAACAAAGTTTTTCTCATTTTCAACAGATTCAATAACATAATTTCTACCTTCCTGAGCAACGACTTTTCCGTGTTCTATATCTACATTATCAATATTAACGTCTTTAATAAGCGTTCTTAATATTTGGCGCTTATTGCGTTTTAAACTTACAAATTTCCTATCATCTCTGGTTTTCATATTAAAGAAATATTTCTGCTGAAATGAAATAAATTAATAAAGTGCAAACATCAGTAATTGCAAGAGTTAGCGGTCCTGAAGCCAATTTAGGGTCAAGCTTTAAACCGTGAAGAAAAGTTGGAATAGTAAAACCGACAAGCGATGCATTTAAAACAGAAAGCATTATACTAAAAGCAATTACATAAATTGATACTGAAAATCCCATCCAAAGTGCAATAACAAACAGCACTGCTAAACTACAGGAAATGGCTAGAAGCAATGAGGAATTTACTTCTTTCCTGAAAGCGTTAAAGAACCATTTAAAAGTAAGATTGGAATATTGCAGTTGTTTAATTGTAACCGTCATAGATTGAACGCTTACGCTTTCTCCAAGAGCAAGGACAAGAGTTAAGAAAAATGCTAAAACAATGGATTTTACTAAAGTACTTTCAAATTGCTGAGCTAATAAGGCACAAAGCATACCGGAAATAATTGTGGAAAGTAGCCAGGGAAAGCGGTAACGCCAAACTTTGAAAGCAGTTGCGTTTTGCACCTGCTCTACTTTAAAACCAATCAGTTCAAACGCATCATCGGAATACTTCCTGTTTGATAAATCTGTAATATCTTCTGTGAAAAGAGAAATATCAAGCATTCCCTTGATATGACCTTGCTTATCGACAACCGGCAAGGCAAGAAATTTATGGGACAAGAAAAGCTCGCATGCATCGTAAACCGTTTCGTTTTCTTTGATAGAAACTATTTTATTGCTGTATAAATCTTTGATTAAATCATCTTCGGAAGCAGTTAGCATATCCCTTGCCGATACCATTCCAACCAACCTTTCTTTATTGTCTACCACGTAGAAATATATAATAGCTCCTTTGGGTGCTTTGGCTCTTACTACCTCCAACGCTTCCTTAACGGTCAAATCTATTGAGAGAACAACAATATCATCTTTTACAAATTCCGATACTAATTTATTTAAATGCTTCATCTATTCATTTTTTTAAATACATATTTTATAACTAAGCAATTTACAATATTCTTATGAAAAATCAAAGGAATGAATAGTTGAAATTTTTTGGAAATTATTAATTAAATATGTAATTTGAATAAATATTAGTGGAATTTAAATAATTTTAGGAGTGCAATATGCTATTTTCAAAAAACAATTTTTTATCATTTTTATTTATAATTGCTATTTCTTTTACATTATTTTCTTGTGAAGAATCAACAAAACCAATACCCATTCTGCCTAAAATAAAGTTCAAAGTAATTGATTCAAAAACGAATATTCCAATTCATAATGTTATAGTAAAACTTGGAGAAAATAATGAACTTTGGGGTCTTACCGATAGTTAAGGCGAAGTATCTTTTACCGGACTAAAGTCTCAAACCTATAATGCTCAGTTTTATTCAAATTTGTATTATGAATTATCTGAAGAAGTGATTTTTACGAATATTGATTATAATAAAACTATTCAATTAACTCATTTTTATAAAAATATAGATGTGATTCCTCCTCAGATTCTGTCTGTTGAGCGTGATGAAGTTAATCTTTATTTTCTTTTTTCAGAACCAATGGATGTGGCTTCAGTAAAAAATGCAATAAAAGATGCAATATGGGAAAGACGAAGCGACCCTTGCAATCCTTACAATCTTGATAAATACTTATCTTCTAAATTTACTTTTACTTTTCAAAAAAACATTATTTTATCAATTACCCATCCACTTACTTATACTGCAAATTGTAATTTGCCGGAACAATATTCAGAAACTGTTTACTATACTTTAAAAAGTTTTATTTTAGATAGTTCTGCAACAGATTTAAATAATAACACTTTAGTTAATGGTTGGCAAAACTAATTTCAGAACTTTAATTATTGTAATAACTTGTCATTCTGGCTGATGTCAGAATCCATCTTATTATTAGTCGCTATATCATAATAGCTATTTAACTGAAACATTTGGGCTTACCCAAATGTTTTGTGAGCAAGTTCACTTGATATCCCAAGTTGAATTCTGACATCCGTCAGAATGACACTTTTTTTCACTTTCGCACAAGTTTCTCTGGCTTTGCAAAAGTTAAAAAAATCTAAACTTTCTAAACCTTATCTCATTTTTGTGTATAGTTCAGATGTTTTTTACATCTGTGCTATCAAATATCCCATATAAGCAATATAGCATAATAAAAGAAAAGCTCCTCTGGCTCTACTGATTGTAGCACCCCATAATACAAAAACTAAAACTAAAGCAGAAGTTCCAAGCATAACAAAAACATCTGTATTTGTTATTCCTTTGCTTTCTATAGGATGAATAAGAGAAACGATTCCTAGAATACAAAGAATATTAAAAATATTTGAACCAATCACGTTACCAACAGAAATGTCGTCTTTTTTCTTTATTGATGCAACAAGTGAAGTAGCAAGCTCCGGCAAACTTGTTCCGATTGCTACAATTGTTAAACCAATCAAGGCATCTGAAGCACCAAAGAACAGAGCAATTTCTTTTGCTCCGATTAAAAAGCCATTTGCTCCCATAACAAGAAGAATTAAACTTCCAATAATTAGAAATATATCGAACCACACCTTCTTATTTAAAATCACAATATCTTTCAATGGATTTTCACTTTTTATATTCTTTCTTCTTGAAAAGTAAATAGTTAAAATAATATATAAAATAATACCAATAGTAAAAATTGCTCCTTCCAACATACTTATTTGCCCGTCAAGAAGAAATAAAAATAATACAATAGAAACTAATAGCATTATATAAATATCTCTCGAAATTTCTTTAAAGTCCATTTTTATTGGACTAAACAGAGCAGACAGACCAAGTATTAAAGCAACATTGCAAATATTTGAACCAATGACATTACCTATAGCAATGCTTGAACTTCCTTCTAAAGCAGAAAGTAAAGAAACAATGAGTTCCGGACTGCTTGTTCCTAAAGATACAACCGTTAATCCTATAACTAAAGAAGAAATTCGCATCCTTAGTGCTAAAGATGAACTTCCACGAACTAATCCTTCTGCTCCCAGATATAAAATAAATGAGCCAAAAAGCAGAGAAAATAATGAAAATAAAACCGAGCCAATTGAAATTTCTGCCATTAGAGTTTTGTATCCTTTTTCATTATTAAATGATAATCATTTCCAGATTTTGTTGCGTTTACAAGTGAGAAATGATTAGCTTCTTCCAAGCTGTGAGTCGTCATATTTCCAAATGCGTTAATTCCATTTCCAATTATAATTGGTGCTGTAAATAACTGCAATTCATCAACCAAATCACTTTCCAAAAACGATGAAAATATTTTAGCACCACCTTCGACCAGAATTGAAGATAAATTAAATTTGTAAGCTAATTCAGAGACAGCGTAATTAATATCAATTAAGCCATTTTGACTGACCTCGCAAGGAACTACCTTTACTCCGGCAACGCGTAATGTTTCAGCTTTTCTTATAGAAGCTACTTCTTTTTTGCAGCAAATCACTGTTTTACTTCTTTCATTGTCTATAAAATTACTCAAAGTAAGTGGTAAGGACAGGTTGGTATCGAATATGATTCTTATTGGATTTCTTCCATCAACATCTCGGACAGTAAGCTTTGGGTCGTCGAAAGAAGCAGTTCTCTTTCCAACAATAACAGCATCAACTTCACTTCGTAGCTGATGTACTTTCTTACGGCTTTCTTCACCGGTAATCCATTTGGATTTCCCACTTGAAGTAGCAATGCAACCATTAAGTGACTGAGCTACTTTTAATATTATATAGGGTACTCCTGTTAAAATATATTTAGTAAAAAAGCGATTTACCCACTCACATTCTTTTTTGCATACATCAGTGATAACTTCAACACCTGCATCTCTTAAAATCTGAACTCCTTTACCATTGACTTCAGGATTGGGGTCGAGCATTCCAATTACAACACGCTTTATCTTTTTTTCCAATATTAAATTTACACAAGGGGGAGTTTTTCCATAGTGCGAGCAGGGTTCTAAATTTACTACAAGAGTAGTGTCTGAAAAATCCTCAATCTCAGCATTGCAAATTGCATCAACTTCGGCGTGAGCAGCACCATATTCCTTATGCCAGCCAGTAGAGACGATTTCATCGCCACGCAAAAGGACAGCCCCTACCCTTGGATTCGGATTTACGTAACCACTTCCTTTCATAGCAAGTTTTAATGCAAGAAGCATTGCCTGGTCTAATGTCATATTATTTCCAATGAAATTGTATTGTTGATGAATAATGATTTGGACGTGCTGGTATAATTAAGTTTGCTGTATAATTTCCGGGAGTTGCTGGCATTCCTTTGTTAGTCTGCCCGTTCCATTCAAGAGTATATTTGTGAGTTTCGCCAATTTTTTCTGGCTTTACCTGCAAAATTACCTGAAGATAATTCATACCAAAATTTGAACTCCATACTAAATTTCCTTTGCCAGACAAAACTTCTACTCTAAATTCTTCTGATGTAGGAATATATTCGTTAATTACTTTCGCAAGACGGGTAGCAGTTAACGAAAACACTGCTGTGCTGTCGTTTTCCATTGCCACTGACGGAACAAGTTCAAGTGGTTCTTCACTCGGCTTGTTTTCATTCTTATCTATTTCTGCTGCCAGCTTTCTTATTTCATATATTTCTTTGCTCGTTTTAAAGTAAAATAGAAATGACAAATCTTTTATTTTCCTGTTTATAAAATTAAATGGTTGTCGAAAAAATAAAGTAGAACTAACTTTGCCATCAATTGCTGTTATACTTGATATTTCAAACTTAGTAATTCTTGTAGAATCTATAAATTTAGAATTCTCAAATACTTTTATTTCAATTTCTTGCATATCTCTTAAAAATAAATGCTCTGGACTCTTTGAATCGTTGACTGCCGACATATTAAGAGTAATTGTGTAATTATTCTTATCTGATTTAATCAAATTAATATTTGGTTCAATTGGAGGTTTTTGTTCCTTTTTTGGAGTAACTGAACTGCAAGCTATAAGCAGAAGAAAAAGCAAAAGAAATGTTCTATTTTTCATATTATTTTTAAAATAAAATAACATACTATAATTTAGCAAATATAAGAAAATTTGTTGAAATGAGTATATGAAATTGAGAAAATTTATAGTGCTGTTTGCTTTAATACCAAGTTGCATTCAAAGATACAATTAAAGTGTCATTCTGAGCGAAGCAAGGAATCTCACAAGTCATTGCTACCTCAGAGCTTTTCCCAGTCATACTATCAACAAGTTGATAGCATGACTTAGAAAAGATATAATTGGCAAACGAAGTGAGAGATATCAAATCTTGTGGTAGCAAGTAGTTGTGAGATTTCTCGCTGCGCTTACCAATGATATCTTTACTACTAATTGTCATGCTATCAACTT
>DAIOVK010000158.1:0-4414 GCA_036759045.1 Kapaibacterium sp. (SeqCode)
GGGTGGCGTGTATAAAGTGATTTTGAAAAGCCGTCTGCAATGATTCTGCCGCCAACAGAGTCAATTAAACGACCATTCGGATAGAACAACACTGTTGTTCCGGGTTCGATAATTAATGTTCCTGCTACCACATAGTCTCTATTGATTATGTAGGTAGTATCTTTAAGTAAGATTCTTACATCATTCGGCTCTATTTTTCCCGAGATGTAAGCTTGTGGCCTTTGGGCATCAGCTTCCCATATTAGGAAAATGCCGAAAAGCATCACTAAGAAGCTTAAACGAAACAATCGATGCATAATACCTCCGATTAAAAATGATTTATATTATTAATTTATGAAAAACATACATTTATTCTCTATATATTTGTTTTTTTCAAACAAAAAGTGTTATTCAATAACTGTGCCAAGTCGAACAAGACGAGCTTTTGAAAGCCCCACGTATTCAGAAGCAGATTCTAAAATTATATCTTTATATATTTCAATTGCCTTGTCTTTATTACCGCCTTTTTCGTAGCAGATGCCTGCAAAATAAGCGTATCTGTTTTTAGAACCAGGAGTTACGCCTAGTTCAGAAGCTGTTGTATAAAATTTTACTGCATTTGCATAATCTTTTAATGACTCTAAAGCAACACCCATTCCAGCATTTGCACCTTCCAACACGGTATTTGCTTCGGATTTTAAAGCAATTTCAAAATATTTTTTGGATTCTTCGAATTTATTTAAATTTAATAAGCTATTTCCGGCATATAAAGCAGCCACTTTACCTTCTTCCAAACCTTCATAATTTTCAACTATTTCAGTAAGTCCAATTACTTTTTCTCCACGTATAGTAACTGATGGCTCGCCTTTTAATGCAACTTCATAATTTGCTTCGTTATAATAAGGTAAAATTCTTGCTAAAGAAACCGATGCTTCTTCTTTGTTCTCTAATGAATCCGATTCTAACTTGTTCTTTATCAAGAAGAACAATGCTGTAATAGCTATTATAACTATTGAGTAGGTTATAACTTTTTTACTATTATTTTGAATATAATTTTGAATTTTTTCGACAGTATTTAAATTATCCTGTTTTTTTGATGGAAAATTTTCTCCAATGTTTTCTTCGGTCTCCTGAGTAATATTCTTTTTTTTCATATTATTTTAACTTATTAATTTATAAATACTTAATGCACGCCCGAAGGGACTCGAACCCCCAACTTTTGGAACCGGAATCCAACGCTCTGATCCAATTTGAGCTACGGGCGCCTAACCCATTCTTTTTCATAATACAAATTTATGTCATAAAATTGAATTTTCAATATTAAATTTCCAAATTAATTTGATATTATTACTATTTTGAATTTTAAAAAAATTATTTTGTGTTTTAATTCTAACAGTGTGTAAATTATTACACAACACTTTCTATTATATTTATCTACATAATCTATCTTAAAATATTTATATTTTTACTGACTAATATAAATGTTATTCTATCAAGTTACCATTATTCGGATATATTAATTGACAATCGGAGTTTACATACATCCAATATCCTTTTCCTGCTTTTAAATTTCCAATAGTATTTATTCCATAAATTAGATGATAAATGTTGCCTAATCTATCTTTTGCAAATATTAAATTACTTTCTATGCTTTCAAGAGCATTTGGAGCAGATAGCTCAATATTTGGTAAATATGAAACAAGATTCCAACCTTCATTCAAATTTATTGGAGTTGTCGGTTCGTCTAAAACCCCTCTTAAATTCAAAATTGTTGGAGAAGAAACATAGACGAAATAACCTTCAGTTACATCCCAATCGCCGATACTGTTAATTTTGAAATTGGGAGTGTAAATTTCCCCAGCTGAATTTTTTACTATAACAAGATTTTGAACATCAGAAAAAATACTTGACATATTCTGGTCTTCCGGAATTACATTGCTCGAAATAAGATTCCAACCTATCTTTAGCTTGATTGGTAAAATTATTGTTTCTTTTTCAGTTGTAAAACTCCAAATTTCACTCCAATCACCGGTTTGAGTACCATCGTTTGCATTCACACGCCAGAAATATGTAGTATTAAAAAGCATTGAATCAATATGAAAAGTTGTTAGCTCTAGTCCATTAATAATAATAACTGAATCCGAAAAATCTTCTGTTTGTGAAATCTGTAAAGTGTAATAAGTTGAAAATTCAACCGGCAACCATTCAAAAACTGGAGTAATTAAAACATTAACAGCTTCATTTGTCGGATTTGAAAGAATTGGGGCATCAAGTGGTTCTAAAGGTAAATTGTATTTTGCTAAATAAACATCAAGATAACCACTATTTGTAAGAGACTTTCCGTTATTGAAGGTAATTGTATTATAAAAATAGTCTCCTGTAATATATAATTTATTTGATTGGTCCACTGCAATACATTTCGCATAATCGTCATCAGTACTGGCAATTTTTTCTGCCCACTGACATATTCCAGTAGAATTATATTTTGCAAAAAATACATCATCATTACCACTGTTTGCAAGAGATACTTCATTATTAAAATTTACAGTTGGAGAACCAAACTCACCTGCAACATAAACATTTTCGTATTTATCAACAGCAATAGTATTTGCTAATTCCCTTTCAGGACCTGAAACGCTTGTAGCCCACTGGCAAATCCCATTTGAATTAAATTTTGCAATGTATGAATCCCACCAGCCAACAAGATTGACAGATTTGTCATTATTAAATGGAACTGCCTCTGATGCAAACTCTCCGGTAATATACACATTCCCAGATTCATCAACTGCAAGAGCTACTCCGTATTCAGCATTTGTTCCATAAGTTTTCCCTACCCATTGACACAATCCTGTCGAGTCATATTTTGCTATAAAAGCATCTAAGCTACCACTACAATCTACAGTTATACCATTAAAAAAATTAAGGAAATATGAGGAAAAATTTCCAACGACGTAGATATTTCCCAAAGTATCTACTTTGATTCCGTTTGCATCTTCAAAACCTAAGCCACCAATTCTATTTGCCCAAAGGCAAGCACCAGCAGAACTGTATTTTGCAAAATAAGCGTCTGACTCGCCAACATTATATAGTTCTAAATAACTATTGGGATTAAAAACAACTGTTGAAGAATAAAATGTTCCGGCAACAAAAACATTTTCATTTGCATCTACAGTAATACTTTGAGCAACATCTGCACCGGTTCCAGCTATTCTGTTAGCCCATTGGCAAGTACCCGTTGAATTATATTTAGCAATATAGCCATCAGCAGCCATCCAATTGGATAGTGATATTCCATTATTAAAATTTAGTGTTGAAGATAAAAAGCAACCAGCTACATAAACATTACCGGAATTATCTACTGCAATGCTAAAAGCATAGTCATCTCCATCACCGCCAACTCTTCTTGCCCACTGACATAAGCCGTTAGAATTGTACTTAGCTATATAAACATCGTAATTTGTTCCACTATTTGTTATTGATACGCCATTATTAAAAGAAAGTGTCGGAGAACCAAAATAACCTGTCATATATACATTCCCTGCTTCATCAACAGCAACACTGGAAGCGTTATCCAAATACATTCCTGAAATTCTTTTTGCCCAGCTACAATCCTGCCCAAAAGATACGTTAATGGAAATTAACAAACAGACGAATAAAACAAAAAATCTCATTTAAAGTCCTTTTTTAAAATAATAATTATAGTTTATAGGATTTCAAAATTACAAAAATATTGCTTACTGTGGATTCGGATATTTCCATTTTTGAATAAACTCCAAATCCAATGAAAAAGGAAGACTTTTTTGAAATAGAGATGATATATTCTGAAGCATGTAATATATCAAAAAGTTAATCGAATGGCTATTATTCCAAACCACTAACTAATAGTGCAAAATCATATTTGTCATTCCGATACGAAGTGAGGAATCTCAAGTTTAGTGTTAGCAATGACTTGTGAGATTCTTCGCTCCGCTTCAGAATGACAAGGTAACTTATGTCATTTCCATTTAAAATAAAAGTCTTCTTTTATCAGGGAGTTCGAAATGACACTTTAATTGTATCAATGAATGCAACTTGGTATAAGAAATGAGTTATTAGGAAAGCTTGGACTGCTGAAATAAAAAAAGCTATCAGCCGAAAGCTCTCGGCTGATAGCTGAATACAAAACTAAAAGAAATTATTTTTTCTTCTTCTTGTCTTTTTTATCTTTTTTACCTTTTTTCTCTTTCTTTTCTTTCTTGCCTTTTTTGTCTTGTTTAGTAAGTAGTTCTTCTGTTATAGCAGCACGTGCAGCAGCAAGACGGGCAATAGGAACTCTGAAAGGTGAGCAGGAAACGTAATTCAAGCCAATTTGGTGGCAGAATTCAACTGAAGATGGCTCTCCACCGTGTTCGCCGCAAATACCAAGTTTGATTTTCTTGCGTGTTTCTCTACCTTT
>DAIOVK010000158.1:4514-6643 GCA_036759045.1 Kapaibacterium sp. (SeqCode)
CTTGCAACTTTACGAACTATTTCTTCCTGTGATTTTAGTTCTTTAACGTGTCCAACGAGCGGAATCATAATCTCCGGTAATACTTTTGTACCTTTTTTAATCACGTTCACAGTTGCTTCAAAAATTGCGCGGGATTGCATTTCAGTAATTTCAGGATAGAAAATACCAAGTCGGCAACCACGGAAACCAAGCATTGGGTTAAATTCGTGAAGAGCAGCAATACGCTCTTTGATTTTAGCAAGTGAAATGTTTAATTGCTTTGCAATTTCCTTTTGACCAGCTTCGTCCTGTGGTAAAAATTCGTGAAGCGGTGGGTCGATTGTTCTAATTGTAACTGGTCTTCCGTCCATAGCTAAAAATATACCTTCGAAATCGGCTCTTTGGAATGGAAGTATTTTTGCAAGTGCTTTTTTCCGTTCATCAACTGAATCGGAAAGAATCATTTCACGCATTGGTCCAATTTTACCTTCGCCAAAGAACATATGCTCAGTTCTGCAAAGTCCTATACCTTCTGCACCGAAAGCAACTGCATTTTGGCTTTGGTCCGGTTGGTCTGCATTTGTGCGAACATTTAAGCGGCGGAACTGGTCTGCCCATTTCATTATTTGTTTGTAAATTTGATATGTTGGGGCATCTTTTTCATCAAGTGTCTTTTGTAAAAGCACTTGAATAACTTCGCTTGGTTTGGTTGGGATTTTACCATTAATAACCTCGCCGGTAGAACCATCAATAGAGATGAAATCGCCTTCTTTAACAACTAAGTCTTTTCCTTCGACAGAAATAGTTCTTGCTTTATAGTCAATATTTAAAGAACCGCAACCTGCAACGCAAACTTTACCCATTTGACGTGCAACGAGAGCTGCGTGTGAAGTCATACCACCACGGGCAGTCAAAATACCTTCGGCTGCATTCATTCCGCCAATGTCTTCAGGTGAGGTTTCAATTCTAACAAGAATAACTGGTTCGCCTTTTTTAGCTACTTCAATAGCATCTTCTGCATTGAAAACAACTTTACCGCATGCTGCACCGGGACCAGCATTTAAGCCCTTTGCAAGAAATTGCTTTTTGTCTAATGCTTTTTTCTTTTCGTTCAAATCGAAAATCGGACGTAATAGTTGATTTAACTGGTCTGGTTCTACTCTCATCAAAGCTTCTTTTGGAGAAATAAGACCTTCTTTAACCATATCAACTGCAATTTTCATAGAAGCGAAAGCGGTGCGTTTCCCAACGCGGCATTGAAGCATATAGAGTTTTCCATCTTGAATAGTAAACTCTACATCAAGCATATCTCTGTAGTGCTGCTCCAAAATCTGGCGTATGCTTAAAAGTCCGTTATAGGAGCGTTTGTCTTTTTCAGCAAGCTGAGAAATTGGAAGTGGAGTTCTTGTTCCGGCAACAACGTCTTCACCTTGTGCATTCATAAGGAATTCGCCATAGAAATAATTTTCACCTGTAGCAGCATCGCGGGTAAATGCAACACCAGTTCCACTGGTTTCGCCGAGATTTCCGTAAACCATAGATTGAATATTTACTGCAGTTCCCCACCAGTCTGGAATACCGTTTAATTTCCTATAAATAATAGCACGGTTGTTGTTCCAAGAGCCAAATACTGCACCGATAGCGCCCCAAAGCTGTTCTTCCGGGTCTTCGGGAAAATCCATACCAGTTTTTTCTTTAATTGCTTTTTTATATTCTGCAACGAGTTCTTTTAAGTCGTCAACTGTAAAATCAACGTCATACTGAATTCCACGTTGTTTCTTCTTTTCTTCCAAGATTTCTTCAAATGGGTCAATGTCATCTTTGCCTTGTGGTTTTAAGCCAAGAACAACATCTCCATACATTGAGACGAAGCGGCGATATGAATCATAAGCAAAGCGGGGATTATTCGATTTTTCAATCAAACCTTGAATAGTAATGTCGTTTAAACCAAGGTTAAGCACTGTATCCATCATACCGGGCATTGATGCTCTTGCACCCGAACGAACTGAAACGAGTAGTGGATTTGTTGGGTCTCCAAATTTTGCGCCCATCTCTTTTTCTACTTTATGCAATGCGTCTTTTACTTCTTTGGGTAATGTCTTTGGGTATGTGTTATTATTTTCATAGTAATATGTGCATACTTCTGTTGT
>DAIOVK010000159.1:0-6614 GCA_036759045.1 Kapaibacterium sp. (SeqCode)
TAGAATTGTGGTATAAAAAAGAACGTATCAGCCCTGCCCCTCTCAAGAGGGGAATTAGAAAAGCGGATTAAAAAATGTTTTAACACTACACTTTTTCATTTCTCAACAGAGGAATTGCGTAAGGTGAGTTAGTAAATCAGCTGAAATTGAAATAGCAAGATGTCCTACATATCCGATAATTTGTGCAAAAACTAAGATTTTGCAGTATTAATATCAAACAAGAATGTTTGACCTACCATATTTACATTTACTTAGCAGAACAAACATCCTTGTTTGTTTGAGAATTTAATTGTTTTTGCACAAACTCTATATTATGGAGTTACACTCATAATTAGAATAATTCCAAAATTTATTTGGGATTTGGAAGATTATTTTTATATTATCTTTTTTAAAATTTCATAACTGTATTAATTGCAAAATTAAAAAACTAGGAGAAGACAGTAGTTCTGAGTTGAAGTCTACCAATAACTAATGACTTATAGTAATGCTCTTTTAAAATTTAATCTCTCTTTTTAAAATATACGAAATAAAAAACTATAAAAGGTCTGGTAGTCAGAATTTGATACTTTTTCATTAATTTTGTATTTATGTTTTTAAATATACGAAAATTAATGAATAAAAATATAGATTGGGTGGTTGTAGGTTTAGGCAATCCTGAACAAAAATATATAGGAAACCGGCATAATATCGGTTGGATGGTAGCAAATGAATTAGCTGTCCATTGCAAAAAAGATACTTTTACCCGCGCACGCAATTATTTCCATACTATAATTCAAGTGGAAGGACAGTCAATTTTGATTGCCCTACCAACTACTTTTATGAACAACTCCGGCAAAGCTGTCAAAAAAATTATCAATTACTACCAGATTCCACCTGAAAAATTGATTGTTATTTTAGACGAATACAATTTCCCTGTTGGAAAAATCCATTTACGAAAAAATGGTGGTGACGGCGGACATAACGGAATAATTTCAATCATTGAAGAAACGGGCACTTCTCAGTTTCTTCGCTTAAGATGCGGAATTGCAAAAAATTTCGAGCAAGGCGAAATGGCGGATTATGTGCTTTCTGATTTCAAACCCTATGAAATTGAGGCAAGAAATCAAATGATAAAAAATTCTGTAGAAGCACTTCTTTACTTTTTTAAAGTAGGTCCATCACGCGGTATGTCCGATGTAAATTCCGGAAAAATTTTCAGTAGCTAATTTGTCATTTCCTACCCCCTTGATTAATCAAATACTTTATTCAAATAGAAATGACATAACTTTAAACTTTCATTCTGAAGCGAATATAAACGAAGACGTTTACTTTTGGGAAATGAACTTTTTAGTCATCGGATGACTTCCGCTTTCTTATTTATCATTATAATTATATATAATACATATAGTTATTTGATACAAAAGCCAATGTGGTTCATTGGTAAGCGCAGCGAGGAATCTCACAAGTCTTTGCTACCGGGATACTTGAGATTTTTCACATCACTTCAGAATGAAAAGATGTTACAATCAGTTTTTCAACGAATTACTAAACTAGGTTTGAGATTCTTCACTTCATTGCCAATAACATCTTTCATTAGGGCATTCTTGTCATACTATTAACAAGTTGATAGCATGACTTTGTAACTCCTCATTAGCAATATTAAATTCATTCCTACTTTTCTTCATCTAAATTATAATCGCTCATTTTACGGTAAAGAGTGCGTAAACTTATTCCTAATGCTTTCGCAGTTTTTTTCCTATTGTATAGATTATATTTTAACGCATTTTCAATAACCTGTTTTTCAATTAAATCCAATCTAAAATTCTCACTATCAGTAAAGGAATTTTCAAAATCAGGTTCATCTACAGAGTTTTGCCTTTGATAAAATTCGACACTTAGGTCGTGCATATTCAAAGCAAGTTGCTTCATTGCTGATTTGATTTCGGAAATATCATTTTTCATTTCGAGCAATGCACGAAAAATTATTTCCATTTCAAATTGGTGTGGTTCTTCGTATTGCTTAAATGGTATAATAGAAGCTTCTGCAGGTTGCTCGCTATAAGTGTAAGCAGGAAGAGCCGGAGTGATATAGAGCCGCAACATACTATTAGTTAAATACTCTAACCTCTCTAAAGTAAAAACTGTTTCAATAAGATTTTTCAATTCCCTGATATTTCCGGGAAAAGGAAGAGATTTTAATGTATTAAACGAATCGTCAGAAATTCCCTGATATTCAATATTGTTTTTCTCGCAAACTCTGCGGGCAAAAAAATCAGCAAGTAAAGGAATATCTTCAGGATGGTCGCGAAGTGATGGTAGTTTTAGCTGAACATTTTTCAAGCGGTAAAATAAGTCATGCCTGAAAAGTCCGCTTTGAATTTCCTGCTCTAAATTACGGTTTGTTGCTGCGATAACACGAACATTAACTTTTTTTACAGAAGTGGAGCCGAGCCGTGAAAATTCACCGGATTCAAGTACACGCAATAGTTTTACCTGCGTGCCGAGTGGCATTTCTCCAATTTCATCTAAAAATATTGTGCCATTATCTGCTACTTCAAAAAAGCCTTTTCGTTGTTCTATTGCGCCAGTGTATGCACCTTTCTCGTGTCCGAATAGTTCAGATTCAAGCAGGGTTTCTGGAATAGCAGCACAGTTTACTTTAATTAACGGATATTTGTTTCTTTTGCTTAATCCGTGAATTGCATTAGCAAATACTTCTTTGCCAGTGCCGGTTTCGCCAGTGATTAAAACGTTTAAATCAGTAGGAGCAGCTTGGAGCAGGCGGATTATCTGTTCTCTAATCAGCTTTGAATCACCTACTATACCAAATTTTTTTTGGAGTAATTTATAATCATTTTCAGAAAAAAGCATTTCTCACCTTTTATACTTTTTTTCCCATTCTTCAAAACCGCCAAGATAGAGCAGGACATTTTCGTAACCGAGATTCATTAAGTCATTAGCGACTATATGACTTAAATCACAATTTCCTCCTTCGCAATACACAATAATCGTTTTTCCATCAGGCACGTTGCGTAATGCTTTAAAATATTCGGACTGCTCCTGATAAGGATGAATATTAATAGCATTGCCAATTTTGCTTTTATGGTATAGCTCTGGTTCACGGGCATCAATAATCACAACTCTTGGGTCGTTTAAATATTTCTTTAAAGTTTCATAAGTTACATTGCCTTTTAATTCATTCTTTTCCTTTTTTGTATCATCTTTGCTTTTTGGGGCAGCTTGCTGCAAATGGCTATCATCAATGTAAGGAATATCCTTTTCAATATCTTTTATTGGCTTTTTTATGTCTTTTGCAATTGAATCAAGCTCTTTAGCTGGATTATCTATATTTACATCATAATTCAAAGGTGTTAATATACTATCTTCTTCTAATGGTGCCAAAAGATTTTCAAAGGTAGAATCGTTAAACGTTTTAATTTCTTTTGGCTTATAAATTAGTGGCAACGGGTCATTTGAATAATAATTATATAAAAAACCAAACAGAATTGATATAAATAAAATGATAAGTATCTCAATAATCAGTTTTTTCATCTTAACTAAATCCTTTAATTTTCTTTAAAAAATTATATGCTGAGTTAATTTCCTGAGTCTTTTGATGTGCAATTTGTTGCAGTTCGGCACCTAAACCGGAAAGCCGGTCAGGGTGATACTCTTTGATTTTCTTTTTATAAGCTGCTTTTATTTCTTCAATATTTGAATTTTCATTTATTTCCAGGATTTTATACGCATCATCAAGTGAATACTGCTGCTTTTGGAAATTCTCCTGTTGATGATTATTTTGATTTTCTGTGTTTTGCTTTGTTTTCTTCTTTTTATTCAATTCATCAATAATACGTTTTAAATCATCTTCAGATTGCTTCTCAAAATCATAATTTACTTCATCATTAAAATTTACTTCAGATTTAATTATATTTTTTAACCTATCGAATATTTGTCCCATTTAAAAATCTCCATTAGTTCAATATGCAAATTAACAAAAAATTCAATAAAAATCAATTTATCGTTGATTTGTTAAGAAGGGATATATAGGAATTTATTTTATTTCAAAAAAATTGTAACAGTTTTTTATGACAAGGGAGTTTAAAAAGTTAAATTTGTCTGTTTTACTGAGCGAAACGAAGAATCTAAAATGTTGTTGAAACAATGACGAAACAAGAAATTACGAAAGTTCTATAACTATCATAATATTAAATTCTTTGAATTTTAGATTATTTTATCTATTTTTGCAAAAAATTAATAATTTATTTTTTGTTCTTAAAGTACTATATTTACAACAATAAAAAGAAATAAATAAAGAATTTAAGGAATATTGAATTAATATTTTAGAGAATTAGCGGATAAGCTAATCAATATTCACAATCACTTGGAAAATTAAGCATTTGGAAAGAAAAGAAAAAAAATTGCGTCAGGATTTAATTTTATCCATTATGTCTGGGTGCTTGCTTGGATTGTCATTTCCGCCATATCCCTTTCCTTTGCTTGCTCTTGTTGGCTTTGTTCCGCTTTTGTTGCTAATAGAACGACAGCCGAAACATCTTTATTTGCATTTATATCTTACATTTTTTTTATATCATTGTCTTGCGAACTGGTGGATTGGAAGCTGGAGCAGCGAAACTGACCCATATCTTTTAGCATCTTGCATTGGACTCGCAATAGTCCATCCATTCTTTTTTATGCTTCCGATTGCTACTTACAATGTAATTAAAAAACGTTCGTTGCCTTCAACTTCTCTAATTCTTTTTCCTTTTATTTGGGTAAGTTTTGAATGGCTGCATAGTATTGGCGAATTAGCTTTTCCATGGCTCTCAATTGGTTATACTCAAGTATTGAATTTTTATTATGTTCAGGTTGCTGATATTTCTGGCGTCTGGGGAGTTAGTTTCTTAGTCATTTGGGTAAATGTAATTATTTACAAACTAATTTATCTCGCAAAACAAAGAAAATCGAAAAAAATAATATTAAGTGAGCTTTTTGCAATCCCTTCTTTTAGGAAATACACAGTAGCACTTGCTTTAACTCTTATTTTGCCTTATATCTATGGCATTATTAGAGTTAATCAATTTGAACATAAAGAGATGCTTGAATTAAGTCCAACCGTAAATGTTGCTGTTATTCAACCCAATATCAATCCATGGCGAAAATGGGATTTGGATACATACCAGCAAATCGAATTGCATCAGAAAATTCAGGATTCTTTAGCCCGTGCAGTAGGAAAACTTGATTTATCAATTTGGAGTGAAACATCTATTACATATATTAGTCCAGAGTTTAACCGATATCACAATTTTTCTTTCCTGCAAGATTGGATAAATCTTACTAAAACCAATTTATTGGCTGGTTTCGCAGATTTTTACATCTATCCGAATCAAAAGAAAGCACCTGTAACTGCTCGAAAGTGGATGGATACTGATTCACTCTTTGAACCATTTAATTCTGCAATCTTAATTCAGCCGCAGGAATCCGGACTTTTAAAGAAACAAGTTCAGATTTATCATAAATCTCAGTTAACTCCTTTCGGAGAACGTGTCCCTTATGCTGAATATCTCAAATTTGCGACAAAGTGGATGGAATTCAGTGTTGGCATTTCCGGCTGGGGAGTTGGCAGAGAACTCAAAAATTTATCTTTTAAGAAAAATGAATTTGATGTTAGAGTTGCTCCAATTATATGCATAGAATCCATATTTCCGTTGTTAGTCAGGAATTTTGTCCTGATGGATGCAAATTTAATAAGCGTAATAACAAATGACGGTTGGTATGACCATACAATAGGTCCGGAGCAGCACTTTTGCATTGCTCAAATGCGTGCTATCGAAAACAGACGTTATCTTGCAAGATGCGCTAATACCGGCGTTTCCGGATTTATCAAACCAACAGGAGAGCCGCTTTTAAAAGCTCCTCAATACAAATCCATTGGAATTGCTGCAACTTTACCACTATTAGACGGAAATACCTGCTTTGCAATTATCGGAAATTTTTTATCAATAATTTCTACCTCTATTGTCCTAATTTCAATTATATATTGCTTTTACGTTAGAAAAAACAATGTATGCTCTTCGTAAGGTGATTTTATTATTGTCATTCCGAACCCAATGATAAAGCAAGTGCTTTATTTAAATGGAGATGATATAATTTTAACCTGTCTTTCTGAAGCTAAGTGAGGAATCTCACAAGTTGTTATTATCACAGAATTTAAGATTCAAAAATATTGTTTTGTCATACTATCAACAAGTTGATAGCATGACAGTAAAAAGTAAAGATGTCATTGGCAACCACTGAAAACAGTACTCTAAATAAATGCAGATTACATCACTAAACTTGTCATTCTGACGGATGTCAGAATCTATCTTAGGAAAGCAAGTGAGTTTGCTCACTTGTCACATTTGGGCAAGCCCAAATGCTTCTTAGTAATATCTGATATAGAATAGCAACTGCACAATAATAAGATGGATTCTGGCATACGCCAGAATGTCAAACATAGATGTCATTGGTAACTTCAGAACTCTTGACCCCTCGTAGTTTGCTATTTTGCAGTTTTGTCATTCCGAAACGAAGTGAGAATTCTCACAAGTCATTGCTAACACAGAGTTTGAGATTCCTCACTTCGTTACCAATGA
>DAIOVK010000160.1:0-6570 GCA_036759045.1 Kapaibacterium sp. (SeqCode)
CCTACGGAATAAAAAATACACAAAAAAAGCATTGTTACAAATATTTTATCCCTACTGGATAAGTAGAATAGCAGCAAGTATTAAAGATGTGTATAATCGTTAGCTGGCGGCAGGAGGCGTTCTTTGAAATACTGTTTTCAGCCATACGATCAACAAGTTGATAGTATGGCTTGGAAATATTTTATAGTCACAAATTCTCTTTCCCAAGTTGCACTTGGGAAGGCAACTTTCACAAAAGTGTCATAATTCGTTAAAAGACTTATTATATTATATCATTTCGCCCCCCTTATTAAGTAAGTGCTTAATTTAAATGGAGATGATATCACATAATACTGTCATTCTGAGGCGAATATATACGAAGACATTAACTTTTATGAAAATGAACTTTTTAGTCATCGGACATCTGCCAGATGTCCGATGACTTCAGTCCACACAAAATTCATTATAATTATATGTTATACATATAGTTATGTGCTAAAAAAACGAAGTGGTTAATTAGGTTCGAAACGAAGAACCTCACAACTCCTTTTTATAAAGTTTTTTAATATAATTATTTGATTTTTTCTAATTATTTAGTTAATTTTCAAAATATTTTTAAAAACAATAATTTATGAAAAAATATGAAATTAATCTTCAAATGCTTAATTGTGGCTCTTTTCTTTGCATCTTGCAGTAGCTCAACAAAGTTAAATCAATCAGATGTCAGTCCTGAAGAAATAAATGATTTACAAAGATTTGAAACTATTTCTGATATATATTTATTAGGTAATAATGAAAATAACCAGACCCCTAACGATTCTCTTTCAAAAAAATCTAAAGCTATATTTTTAAAAGCAATAAAATCTTTTAGTAATAAAATTCCTATGCAAATCGATATTAATATTTTTGACCAAAATATTAAAAAAATTATTGAAGATGAGATTAGGCAATTGTTTAATAAAGCTGATGAGCTACCAGGTATCTCAAATCTTAATATTCCACCTTATATTGATTCAATTTTAGATGTAAATTCAAAACGTTTTGCTTTGTTAACATTTACATCCGGCTCAACAAAAGTAAAGGAAAAAATTTCAAATGTCAGACAAACTGAAAATATAAGCATAGGAGCAATAGCAAATAACGGTAATGCCAATCAAATACATTCAATTATTGCCGTAATCATTTTAGATTCAAAAGAAAACAATATTGCTTTTTATAAAAAATCGTTATTAGAAAATGAAGAGCCACTTGATTTGAGCATCTTAAA
The DNA here is from genome assembly GCA_036759045.1 of Kapaibacterium sp. (SeqCode). Taxonomy (GTDB): domain Bacteria; phylum Bacteroidota; class Ignavibacteria; order Kapaibacteriales; family UBA2268; genus JAAYJM01. The sequence continues at coordinate 1,247 of DAIOVK010000160.1, forward strand.
AAAGCAAATAGATGAGATTTTTAGTGGTTATTTTTGGTAAGTATTTTTAAAACATTATGGAATTTATTAATGACTTTGTTAATGAGCCATTCGTATTCTGCATATTTAGCAAGTGCTTCATTTAAATGGAGATGACAAAATTTTATACGGTCATTCTGAACTAAGTGAGGAATCTCACAACTCATTTCTACCACAGAATATGAGATTCTGAGTAATAGTTTTTTCAGCCATACCATCAACAAGTTGCTCGTATGGCTTTTTTCAATTTCTTTTTACTAATTAGAAAATAATTCTTATTTCAAATTCTACTTTTAGAATTTTTTATTTAGAATTTACTTAAAATCACTATTCAAAAAGCTGATTCTTTGCTCAGAAATCGTCAAACTTTTTACTATTTCTTTGCCTGCATTTTCCAATTCTTTAATATAATTTGATATTATTTCTTTTAGCTCAGTAGTTGGGCATGAAATCATTTTTCCTTGTGTAGCAAAAATTTCTCCGATTAATTTAGTATCCATCAATTTAGCAAATTTTTTTGCCCAAAGAGAAACAACTTCAAATTGTGTCCTGTCTGCCCAACCGCAATTAGCAACCATCAAAAACAGCGGGCTTTTCTTGTTTTTTTCAACGATAGAACCTTTTTTTGCATACTGCTTGCTTCCAACAACGAGCAACCTGTCAATAAATACTTTTAGAGTTGCTGATATATTATTGAAATAAACAGGAGAGCCGAGAATAATAACATCTGCGGTTTGAAGTTGATTCAGGAGGTTTTCCATATCGTCTTTTTGAATGCATTTCCCCGGAGTAACAAACCAACAAGAATGGCATCCTTTACAAAAATTAATATTTTGCTCAGATAAATAAATATTAAATATTTCAGCACAACTTGCTTCAGCTCCTTTCAAAATTGCTCCAAGCATAACACTGGTGCTGCTTGCTATGCCTTTTGGGCTTCCATTAATCGCTACTATTTTCATACTTTTTCCTTTTTTATTTTTGAGATGTTTTTCTTTTATTATAGCCACGATTGTCGAATGGCTGCAATTCTTCAATCAACATATTTTCAAGCACCTTAACCTCTTCCCTGTAATCAATTTCTTTATCTTCAAATTGTTTTAGTTCATCAACAATTTCGTAAACAAAATTATCTTCACCAAATTCTTTCCATTCTTTTTGCAATTCATCATTTTTATGAGAACCGAAATTTAACTGAAATTTTTGAGAATTCCAGGCAGCATTTAAATCTAAGGAGCTACCAATAAAAATTTTTCCATTAATTTTATTTCTGATTTGATAAACTCCAATTTTAAATTTCATTTTTTTATATTCTTCTTTCAATTCTTTGCGAGTCTTCATTTTCCAACCATTTTAAAAATTCAATATACTATTTAATTTAGCGTCAGTCATATTTATAAAATCTTTGTATGAAGCAGGAAATCTTCTGTTTAAATAAAAAAGGAGCATTCCAGCAGTTACAAATCTTAATTCTTCTTTTAAGTTTCCTGCATTTTCTGTGCTTAACATTTTTGTACTTACGCAGTAATTCCAGTCGTCATCAGTTAAGCAATCAAGAAAAGTGCAAATCATTTCAATAGAAGTCGTTTTGTTAGCAATGTCATTAAATCGTTCAATATAAAATAGCTCGAATATTCCGGGATATTGGACAAAATATTTCATAAATGCTTTAGTTTTAGCTTTAAGTTTGTCTTTTCCCTTACTGAAATTCTTAACTTCACTTTCAATATAAAGCCGGCATTCTTCTTGAAAATCCTTAATGCATATAAAGATTAAGTCTTTCATATCTTTAAAATAATTATATAAAGTAGCATAAGAGTAGCCAGCCCTGTCAGCAATATTTCTAACACTAAGCGCTCTTATTCCCTCACCCTTAATTATTTCCTTTGTCGCCGAGATAAAAAATCCTTTCATTCTTTCTTCCTGTAATTCTTTTTTTCCCATTTTTTTCTCTAAAAATCAAATAAACATATTAAATAATATTAATACTGCAAATATATTTAACATTGTTAATATATGCAAGAAAATTTTAATAAAAAATTGTATAAATCCCTATTATAAGAATAAAAAGTGTTTGATAAAAAATTATAAAATATTTTCTTACCGTTCAAAGGCGAATATAAACGTCTTCGTTTATATTTGCCTCGGAATGACAGGATACAATTATGTCATCTACATTTAAATAAAGCACTTGCTTTATAAGGGGGTTACCAATGACATCTTTGTCCCCCGCTGGCGGGGGTAGGGGTGGATCTTTTTACATTATAATCACTTAGTGCGCTAATTAAAGAAATTTTCGTTAAATAATTATTTTTTGATTAATACATTTTATCTTAAAACACAGAAAAATGCTAATTAAGATAAAGGATCCACCCCCCTGCCCCCGCCAGCGGGGGATAATTCCTTATGTCATCTCTATTTAAAGAAAAATTCTCATTTTTCTAAGGGGATTCTGAATGATATCTTTGCTTTTACTCTATAAAACCTTCCGAAGGTTTCCCAACCTTCGGAAGGTTATTCGTTAAAATTGAGATTCTTCACTTCGTTCAGAATGACGCATTTAGTTATGTCATCTCCATTTAAAATAAAGTTCTTACTTCATTTTGGGGTTCGGAATGACATTTTATATTTATTTTTTATATTAGCAATTTTTACCCAATAAAAACACCTATTGCAAGAAGTAAATCTGTTACCAATACTACAAGAATATTCACTCCCATAGCAGGTAGAAGCAATTCTAAATTATTATAGTTTTTTATAGCAGTAACGCTGGATTTTACAGCTAAAGGAATGGTTAGCAATCCTAAATAGATAAAATATCCTGAAATGCTGATTATTGGAGTAATTATAATAACAAGATAAGCCAAAATCAGACCTACAGCATAAAAAATTGCAGCTTTCTTTTTCCCAAGAAGAATAATTAAATGAAAACGTCCGCCACGCTTGTCTGCTTCTGCATCTGGTATTTCATTTAAATACAAAAGTAGAAAAGTTAATATTCCGGGAGGAATTGAAATAAGGACCACTTCAAGAGGAAATACCTGACTTAAACTCATATCTGGAGTGGCTGTAAGACCAATATAGGTTCCAAGCACTACGAAAGTTCCGAGTGTTAAACCGGTAAAAAACTCTCCTAAAAGTATTTTTGCAAAAAGATTGTTATAAAGATAAATCGTTAAAGCACCGATAGCAATAATAAAATATAATGACCAATGTGCAGTAATTGCAAAGTAAATTCCAATTGCTAAGGCAATTAGCATAATAATCGTTCCAACCCAAAACACTTCCTTAGGTTTTGTAAGACCTTTAATAAGCATACCACTTCCGCCGCTAAAAGGAGTTTTTGGAGTTTCGAAATCTATTTTTGTTTTATAATCGAAATAATCGTTAATCATATTTACTGAAGCGTGAGCCAGCACATTCCCAATTAGCATTAAAATAATATTTAATACACTTAAATCTGCTCCGTTTGGGATAGGAAATTTTACTGCCAGTGCAATTCCAATAAGAACCAAAACGACAGCTAACAAAAGGAAATTAACTCGGGATTGAGTCATCCAAATTGAAATTTTAGAAGGTTGATTCATCATTTCTCCAATATTTATTTCAAAAATTTTTCAAATTTAATTAATTATTTTTAATTTTTTATTATTGATTTATTTTTTGTAATTTAAAAATTAGATTTTGTAATTAAAAAGGAGAAAGAAATGAAAGGTGAAATTGCACAAAAAAGCCCAATAGCATTAGAATTAGAAGCAGGAAAATACTATTGGTGTGCCTGTGGTAAATCAGGTAAACAGCCATTTTGCGATGGTTCGCATAAAGGAAGCGAATTTATTCCACTTCCATTTGAAATTGAAGAAAAGAAGCAAGTTTGGTTTTGTGCCTGCAAACAAACTAATAATCCTCCATTTTGCGATGGAAGCCATAAGAATTTATAAATATTCAGGTTTTATTTTTGTAATTCTAACTAAATTGAAGTGCTTAAATTGTCGTTCCAAGCTGAATATAAACGAATACGTTTACTTTTGTGGAGAAATGAACTTTTTTAGTCATCAGATGACTGGCATAAGCATGTAGAATCATTATAATTATATGCAATACATATAGTTAAATACAAAAAATGCCAAAGTTATTAATTTGGAGCATAGCGAAATATCTCATAAACTATTGCTAACACAGAGTTAGAGATTCCTCACTTCGTTTCCAATGACATCTTTACTTGTCATTCTGGCGTATGCCAGAATCCATCTTGCTTTTTTGTCATTGGTCATTAGTTGTTAGTAAAAATACTAATGACTAATGACTACTGAGTTTGTGCATAAACAAAGATTTTATAGAATTAATGTCAAACAAGAATGTTCGACCTACTTGTATTATAATGACTTAGTAGAATAGACATTCTTGTCTGTTTGTGAATTTAATAGTTTTTGCACAAACTCTATTGACTAATGACCTATAAAAACTATTTTTAAGATGGATTCTGACATACGTCAGAATGACACTTTTATTGATGTCATATCCATTTAAATAAAGCATTTGCTTTATCTGGGGGTTACCAATGACATCTTTACATTTGCCTGTCATCTTATCAACTTGTTGATTGTATGACTTGTTTTACTTTCGCACGTGTTTCACCGACATTTGCGAAAGTAAAAAATCTAAACTATCTAAACCTTCTAATCTTCTAAACCTTAGGTCATTTCTATTAATATGAAGGTCTTACTTCATTTTGGGGTTACCAATGACATCGCTACTAAAAATTCTAATACTATTCTATTAAGTCTATAAAAAATAAGCTAATAAGGTTTTATCAACAGATTGTTCTTTTTCTACTAAGGTTTATTATAAAAATAAGGTTTAAATTTTTAAAAAAAAGAATAATTTTAGCAAAAAAAACCCTTATTTTTTTTGAAAACCTTAGTAGAAAATAAGCACCAAAATTCAATAAACCTTATTACCTTATTTAAAATTTTCTTTTACACAAAAATTTGATAAGAATTATGTCATCTCCATTTAAATAAAGCATTTACTTCATTGGGGGGTTCGGAATGACAAAATTAATTATTAATTTCAAAATTATCATTTTTAAAAACTAATGCAAATTATTTCTTCATTTTGTTGCATATCGAATCTGCTGTATCTCTATAATATTTATATGTTTTAAAATCAGTTTTTTCAGTTATATATCCATTTTTTACTGCTCTTTCGTAAAAATCGCTGTCTTCTGAATACTGCCTGAGAAATCCTTTGAGAGCAAGAGCTACTTCAGTTTTTACAAAGAAAGTTCCACCTATAACACATTC
>DAIOVK010000161.1:0-6549 GCA_036759045.1 Kapaibacterium sp. (SeqCode)
CAACAGAGGCAAGTATAGTTTTCTTTAAAACAGTTCAAAATAAAATGCACTGGGCAATAGCAGGAAAAACTGCTGCTGAAATAATTGCTGAGCGGGCTAATAGCACAAAACCTAATATGGGACTTACAAATTGGAGGGGAACAAAAGTTCGCAAAAGCGATGTTGTTATTGCTAAAAACTATTTAAATGTTGAAGAATTAGCTGCTCTAAACAATTTAGTTGAACAATATTTGGTGTTTGCTGAAGGTCAGGCATTAAGAAGAGTGCCAATGTATATGAAAGACTGGATTGAAAAGCTTCATGGCTTTTTAAATTTGAATGACAGAGATATTCTTGCAAATGTAAGGAAAATAAGCCACGAACTTGCTATTTCAAAAGCAGAATCAGAATATGATAAATATGAGAAAAAAAGAATTATAGAAAGCGATATGCAAGAAGATGATTTTGAAAGAGTAATTAAGAATTTACCAGATTTTTCCAAAAATAAAAAATAAAAAAATTCAAATATTATTTTTGGTGATTGAATATTATAATAAAACAACTCAGGAATAACAAAATGGAATTAAAAAAAATAATTGATTTAATAAAATCATACTTTTCTGAAAATCACCTAAAAGTTAAAAGTATGTATTTATTTGGTTCAAGAGGAAGAGGAGATTATAACGAAGATAGTGATTACGATTTTATGGTTGTGTTAAATGAAAACAAGCAAAATGACGAAAAAAGAAAAATTTCCAAAGGAATCCGCAATTACTTATCAAAAAATAAAGTGCTGTTAAATATGGATTTGATAATAAAGAACAATGAAGTATGGGAATGGGAATCAAATAATTTCGGATTTTTAGCTTATACTGTCAAAAATGAAGGGAAGTTGTTATGAAAAAATTATTAGCTTATCAGGTTTTTTTGAAAAAAGCACAAAGCGATTTACGTGCTTCTTTGAGATATTTAGAAGACGAAGAAATTTAAGCAGACATAATTTGTTTCCATTTACAGCAATTTGTTGAAAAGTACTTGAAAGCATTTTTAATTTATAACAATATTCAACCAAAGAAAATTCACGATTTATACCTCCTTCTAACAGAATGCATTAAAATTGACAATGAATTTATTCAATATGACGATTCTATACTGCTTGAGCTTAGCGATTGCAGCGTATTTGCCAGATATGATGAAATAGAAGAAATAGATAGAGAATTTATCAAAAGCACAATACCAACAGTATTAGAATTAAAGGTATTCGTTGAAAAGAAAATATCTGTTAAATTGTTGTAATTTTGATAAAAAAAGAAATTCAATATTTTTAAGATATTGAATAGAATATGCGATATTTTATTTAATATGATAGTAAATATTATATATATATATTAAATTTTTAAATAGATTTAAATAATGATTTATTAATAAATCAAAGAATATGCTTATGAAACGATTTAGTATCTTTATTTTAATTTTATCTTCAATTCTTTTTGTTTCATGTTCGTCTGTTTCGAAAATACAAACTTCAAAAGTAAAGCCGTATGAAATAAAAGAATTACAAAAATTTAAAACGATTTCTTATGTTGAATTGATTGAAAGTGGAAATGATGCTGTTTTTAATGATTCAATATCCAAAAAATCAGAAAATGCTTTATCGGAAGCATTAATGAATTATAAAGATAAAATTTCACTAAAAGGCGAAATAATTGTAAATGACACATTTCTTCAAAAACAAATTGAACTTGAAATTAGTTTTTTATATTATTCAATTGATGCTCAGGATATTTTTTCAACTTTAAAGATAACTCCTAAAATAGATTCATTGCTTGAATCAAAAGGGAAACGGTTTGGGCTAATAACAATTGTATCAGGTTTCACCAGAGCAAAAGGCAATTATGGAGCACAAATTGCAAAAGGGATTGGAATGGGTATTGCAACATTAGGTTTTTATTCCGAAACCCCAATTGAATCATATTCAAATTTATGTATTATGATTGTCGATTCAAAAGAGAATAATATTGCATTTTTTAGAAAATCTTCTTTAAAAGAAGAGGAACCTTATGATTCTGAAGTCTTAAAAAAACAAATATTTGACATTTTTGAGGGATATTTTTGGTAAATATATCTTAATTTCTACCAAATATATTTAGGAGTTAATAGTAATAAGAATAACACAATAATTTATTATGGTGAAAATATAATAACGTAATAAACAAGTATGCTTGATTCTCTACACTTTTTCAATACAATAGAATAATAAAGATAAAATGATTTTAAAATGAATCTAAAATCAACATAATATATATTTAAAAATTTTAAATTATTTTTAAAATATGGAAAAAGTTTCAAATAAAAGCAAGTTAGTTATTTTTGAATCAAAAAGTATTCGCCAGGTTTGGTATGAAAATCAGTGGTATTTTTCAGTTGTTGATATTGTTGAAACACTTACTGGTTCAATAAATCCTACTGATTATTTGAAAAAAATAAGAAAAAGGGATACTGAACTCGGTTTATTCATATGGACAAATTGTCCCCAGATATATATGCTAACAGAAACAGGTAAAAAAAGGAAAACATTAGCAGGAAATGTTGAACAACTTTTTCGAATTATTCAATCAATACCAAGTCCAAAAGCTGAACCATTTAAAAGATGGCTGGCTAAAGTAGGTTATGAAAGAATAGAAGAAATTGAAAACCCTGAATTAGCTCAGGAAAGAATGAAAATATTAACTTCAGTACTTCTGACCTTAAAATCAAAATAAAGGAGTTAGGGGATGTACACCCAAAGAAGAATTATGCAAATTATAGCAAAAAGTAAGTCATTCTTACGAATGTCAGAATCCATATTGTTTTTTCTTAATTGTAAGGGACAAAATGATTTTAAGTCATTGGCCATTAGTTGTTAGTAAATATACTAATGACCTATAAAAACAATGTTAAAGATAGATTCTGACATCCGTCAGAATGACACTATGCCACTTATTACTGGAAATTGTATTACTACTCTATAGGTAGTAAAAATCTTTTGAATTCAAATTTTATCAGCCATCGTAGTAACCCGATGGCTGATTTTTTTTGGAATTGATTGGTAAAAATTAATTTACTTTGGGATTGCTAGGGAAACCGGGAAAAATGTTCGGCTGCCTGTCGGTTTTTATTTCGCCGAACTGTTGTTCGAATTTGTGAATATTGTCCATCAATGCACCTAAGAACATTTTTGCGTGTTGTGGAGTCATTACAATACGTGCAAAAACTTTTGCTTTTGGTACTCCGGGCATAACACGGGTAAAATCCATAACAAATTCAGCTGGTGAATGGGAGATAATAGCAAGGTTTGAATAAATACCTTCAGCTTCTTTATCACCAATCTCTAAATTTAATTGTTGTGGTACTGGGTCTGGTTTTCTTTCAGCCATAAATTCCTTTATATTAAAGTTGTACTATTTTTTTAAATTATTAATTTTTTCCTGAATTTTAGCACTTTCTTTTGCTCCGCCTTCAATTCTATCGTAAAGTCGAAGTAAAACATAATAATAACGCTCTAATTTTTCAATTTGAATAGTTTGCTCAAGTGATTCCAATTCAGCTATTACATATTGCTGTTTATCTTTTTCTTTTGTAAAAGTATAGATTTCTCCGAGTTCGCCGAGTACTTCAAAATCGCGGCTAAATTTCATTGATTTTCTGCATTGTTCGAAATATTCAGCAGATTTTTTTAGAAGTGGCAGGTATTCATCTGGATTTGGTTTATAATTTTGGTCTTTACTGAGTTTATCCTGCTGAGCTTTTTGAATCATAAGAACTTTATTTTTATATGCAGAAGCAACATTTCTTAATGCGTTATCGTTTTTTGGGTCAATCTTTAATGCGTTTTCATATTGGACGATTGATTCATCAAATTTTTCCAATTGTTGAAGTAAATCGGCATATTGAACTAAATAGCTTGGATTAGTAGGATTTTTTTTCACTAATTCCTGAATATATTTAAGTGACTCCTCTTTTTTCCCCTGAGCATCGTAAATAAGAATTAGAGCAGTATTGGCATCCGTGTTTTTCGGGTCCAAATAAAGAATACTAAACACATTATCTAAAGCTTTATTCCATTCTTTACTTTCAAAATAATTTTGAGCTAAAGAAAAATATGGAGCGGTAGAGAAAGAAAAAGGTTGAAATCTTTCCGGATTGGTTAAATCTTTTGGTAAATCTAAACGCCATCCCTCAATAATAAATGGATTAGTTCCTTCTTTTACAGAATAAACCAAAAGTTCTTTACCTTGATAATCATAAGCATCAACCATTAAAGAATCATTAACTTTCTCATCACCAATTTTAAATCCATTTGATTTGACTGGTTTACCTAAATTTGTAAAAGCTTCAGTTCTTTCCATCTTTATATTGATGCCTTTTTCTTTTGCAAGAGCAACTTCATTCTTCAATATATCGGCAAATTTATTATAATTTAAGTTTGTATTTGGAATATCTCCTTTTGCTTCGTAAGCCATTCCTAAGAAACGGTAAATATCTGGATTCTTTGGACGCAATTTCAAACAATTATTAAAATTATTAATTGATTTATTAAAATCATCAGCTTTTTTATCTTTTATATAACTTTCTAAAAATCCAACTCCGGAATTGTAACAGGCAGCAAATACGGAATATTTTATATATGGAATTCTATTGACTAATTCATTACCTGTAATATATTTTTCGCCGGTAAGAATTGTGGAAGTAGCTTCATCAAGTAAATTAAGCTCTAGATTGGTTTCTACGAGCATAATCCATGCCTCGCCATTTGCTTGATTTTTTTCAATTTCTTTTTCTAAATTCTGCTTCGCTTTTTGCCAATCCTTATTTCTGGCTGCAAGTTTTGCAGTTGTCATTTCAGGCGATGCGCATTGGAAACCTTGCATTAATAAAGTTCCAATAATTAAAAAAACGGCTAAATAAAATAGCTTTTTCACAATTTTCTCCTTATTTTTATTTATTTAATTATATTATTTTTGCATTATAAAAAATAACTATTACAATTTAACAAACTTAACTAATTTTTCTAAGATTTGAAAAAAATATTTATCATAGCAGGGGAACAATCGGGAGAAATGCATGCTGCATTTCTTATGGATAAAATTAAAGAAAAATTGCCAAATGTCCAGTTTTTTGGAATTGGTGGAAAACAAATGGAGCAGAGAGGATTAAAATCTCTTGTTCCATTGGAAGATTTTTCTGTAGTAGGTTTCTTTGAAGTAGCAAAGAAAATTACTTTTTTTAAAAATATTTTGAATAAATGTAAAAACATTCTTCAAAATGGCGACTTCGATGTTTTTATTCCGGTGGATTTTCCCGGTTTTAATATTCGACTTGCAAAATTCGCAAAATCTATGGGTATTCCAGTGATTTATTATATTGCACCACAGCTTTGGGCTTGGGGAAAAAACAGGGCTAAAGAGCTTTCTGAATCGCTCGACAAACTGCTCGTTGTGTTTCCATTTGAAGTTGAATTCTTTAATCAATACGGAATAGATTGCGAATTTGTAGGACATCCTCTCCTTGATAGAATTAAACCAAATGAAGAAAAAGAGAGGTTAAAGAAAATTGCATTTTTGCCCGGAAGCAGAATGCAGGAAATTCATTCCCATTTGCCTTTACTCGAAAATATTTCTTACGAATTAAAAAAGAGATTACCTGATTATAGAATAACACTTGCGAAATCGCCATTAATAAATCAAGATTTTTTCAATCAAATTGCAAAGCGAAATCCAGATTGGGAATTTGCTGAAAATTCCATTGAACTGATGAAAGAAAGCCAGTTCGGTGTTATAAAAACAGGTACTTCAAATCTTGAAGCTGCTTTATGCGGTTTGCCATTTATTATGTTTTATAAAACTTCTTTTATTTCTTATTTCCTTGGGAAAAAACTTATTAATTTGGATTTTATTTCGCTTGTAAATATTTTATCTAAAAAGAAAGTAATTAGTGAATACATTCAAAAAGATATAAACCCCAAAATAATGGTTACTGAAATTGTTGAAATTTTAAACAATCAAGATAAATATATATATATTCAAAATGAATTTTCTAAAATCAGAAAAATGCTCGGAGAAAGCAGTGCTTCTGAAAAAGCAGCAGAAATAATTGTTAAATACTGACTTACAGTAAGAGATTGTTAAAAAATATGTCATACGAATTACTTGTTGATTGTATGACTAGTAAATATTTTCAAAATTACAAATCCTCCTTCCCAAGTTGCACTTGGGAAGGAAGCTTTCTATAAAGTTTTACTTTCAAATTCGAAGTTTCTGATGCCTTGTTGTTTGCTATTTCGTTGGCTTGTCATTTCTCCCCTCTTATAAAAGAAGAGTTTTATTTAAATGGAGATGACATATCGTAGCTTAAGCTACAAACAAAATTAAGAAAAATGTAAAGAGTTAACAAGTAACATATCTTGCGCATTCCCCTCTTGAGAGGGGCAGGGGGTGTGTTCTTTTTTCCTTTTTCAAGTTGTTTTGGTTTGATGATGTAATCATATGAACAATGATTAAGTTTATTCATTTGATTAAGATATCTTTCAAA
>DAIOVK010000162.1:0-6530 GCA_036759045.1 Kapaibacterium sp. (SeqCode)
ATAGTCTTATTATATGTTAATGCCGTATTATTCAGATTATCGCTTCCCATGTGCAAATAATTAGGGTCAATTTGGTCAGTAAGCCGGCTTAAATTAAGATTATCAATATCTAAATCGTTAGGTAAGTTTATTCCAACTGGTGTTTCAAGAACATCATTTAGGTCATCATCTAATAATATTTGAGCTTCACCCATAATCTTAATCCTATTCAAATCATCATATTGATAAAAAGTCATTTTCTTTTTATTCGTTTCACCATTATTATCAGATTGTTCCTGAGTTTGATAAAAGCGAAGATTTCCAACATCATCATAAGCATAAGACTGAACTCCCATATCCGGATGATATTTATATTTTATTCTTCCAAAATCATCATACCAGTATCTAATATGTTGTTTTTCAGGGTATAATGCTTGATATTCTGGATTATAAACATGAGTTAAATGCCCAAGCAAATCGTATTCATATTTAGTAATAGCAACTTCAGGGTTTCCAAGGTTATTTAAATAATGAACTTCCTCTCGTCTTAACCTATCGAATGCGTCAGTAAATTGCTTGGTAACAACACCTTTTTGGTCGGTAAGTGATTTACAATAAGCAAAGCCATAAAACTCTTGGTCAGTAATAGTAGCAGGGTCAATTAATTCGTAATTATAATCAATATGAGAACCATCAGCATAAGTAATAGTTTGAACTCTGTCTGATGCTCCATGGTATAAAGTTGTAGTTGAATTACTTAAGTTATCAGTTGTAACAGTAGGCAATCCAAACCCATTATAGCTAACTATATCTGATTTTGCATAAGTACCAAATCGGTTTTCTTCAGTAATATTATAATATGCACCTATTGAACCTCTTTTTTCTATTTCACGGCGAACAAGACTACCGGGAGAAGTTGTATTAGCAGTATGCCAGTTGTCGTCAAGTTTGTAATTTTTATGAATGTACTTGAAATTCTTGGTAGTAGCGTCACGTTCTATATCATAGCGGGCAGTATAGTCGCCAGAATGAAAATATTTATTTTTAGTTATATTTCCTTGAAGTATTAGAACAGGTGAATGAACAGTTATTTTTTGTGAACTAAATAAATCAGAATTATACTTTGTGTGTAGTAAATATTTATCATTAGCTGTAAAAGTTATTGATAAAATAGAATTGCTGCCATTGTTAATTAAATCTTGTATTTGGTCTTTATAATCTGAAATATCAAGTTCATAAGTAGGATAATTCTCAGATATTGTAACAACACCTGCAGGCGGAGTAGGAGTATTAGGGTCGTTATCATATTCTGATATAAAAAAGAGTACTTTTTTGTTTTCATTCACTTCACTTGAACTTCCGATTGCAGCAATTTTTATATCAATATTAATTGCAAAAGTTCCCGCATGCATTCCATTTAAAGAAAATAACAATTTAGCTGAACTTAATGAATTAACATCAATGTCCAGACCGCTAATATCGTCTGCAGTAATATCAAATTCTGCTGTTATTTCCTTTTGGAAGGTTTCAAATACTAATTCGTCCTCAACTTCTGGAATAGTTCCCTGATAGTTTGGGTCAAGATAAGGGTCTGGTATTTCACTGTAATAAGAGGAGCCAGGGTCGTTTAAGCGATGTAAAAAAGTACAAATTGATTCGGTCGGATTCTTTGCTTTTAAAATTTGAGTGTTTTCCCAGCCAAATTCTAAGAAAGGATTGTACTCTCGAGTAGTTGAAAATGGACCTAAATCTAAATCTTCTGAAAATCCATAGTAATTTGCATCGTCTTCATATTTAGTGCAATGAAGCAAATTCCTACTCTTATAATTTGTTGTTAATACGCTCTTAGATGAAAGAACTAAATCCTGTGTTGTATATGAAGAACTACTAATATCGTCAAAGTCATAAGGTAGATTCACTTGGGTTAATCGTTTTAGTCGGTCAAATGCAAGTGCAGTAAGCCAACCATTTGGGTCAATAATTGTGTTTGCTATTTCATTGTAATTTGCATTTGAATTATATTCATATCCAAAAATATTGTTAATATATAATGAGCCAAGAGCATTAGATGAATAATCCCATTTTCGAACTTCAGCGGTAGTAACCCGCGGTGATGAGCCAAGTGATTTATAGAAATCTAAGCTGTTACTTAGCGTTTGAATTCTCTCAGTTCTACTATTGGATAAGATTTTTCCAGTTGCTGTTGTTATTCCGAATGAACTGGCAGCATTGTAATCATATAAATTGTAATTCTTTGCTCCAATTGCATTTGTAATTGAATATAAACGGCCAGCGTCAAATGTATATGCAGATGGGTTGATTGGGTCGTTGTATGTATAAGTATTCTTTATTATTGTATTAGTTGGACTTAATATACCTTTTCCAAAAATACTTTCTTCAAGTATTCTTCCCCTTGAATAATATGCTGTGCTTGATGAACCAGAATAATCTTCCTGATAATCATTAGCAATACCATTTAAAAGAATATCATTTGCTAAATCACTTGGACTTTCAGCTAACAATTCATTTTTAACTAAACCGAAGTATGGAGGAAATATACAATTGGAATTAAGTTCTTTCTTAGGTAAATTTAAAAATTCACTTGATTTTACATATTGCAAAATTGGAGCAGAACTTTCACCTTTGTAAACACTTGCTTCTTTCTTGTATATTTCATGCCCAAATGCAGTACCATCTATGGATACAACAATTGGGTTTTCAGTTAAATCTTCTTCAGCAAATTGTCTAATAAAATCTGAAGTTTCATCTGCTGGGTCAACATTTCTTGTGTAATTGTAGGAATATTCAACGTATGATTTTCTTTTTTCAACAAGGGTGTTTTTGTCTTTTACTTTTACTTCTTCATCAGTTATAGTAAAGATATTAGGTTGGATACCAGCGACTGGAGCAACGAATTCACCATTAGTAGTGGTTGTTGTTTCAAAATGCGCATCTTCTTCAACTACTTGAAATAAATGAGTATGCACTGACCTTGGGTTGTAATCATAGTTTACTAAAACAGGTGGGTTAAATATGTGTTTATTATAAAAATGTTTAATAATTTTCATAGGTGTACTTGAATTTACTAAGTCAATAATTTGAACTTCACTACCTTCAGGTCCGTGTAAGAGCGTTTCATCGGGAATTTGAACTTGATGGAACCTATATGTTACATATTGTTCAGTTTTTAATGTATTTGTTCCTTTTTTTGTTTCAATTTTATCAACTACATTATTAATTTTAACATAATCTCCAAGATTATTTGGCACCCCATTTCCTGCCTTAAATAGACCTGGAAGAATATTAATATCTGCATCATCATTTGCACGTTTTTTATAAGAAATGTTTAGAACTGTTCCATCATCTTTTTTTATTTCAGTAAGTCTGTAGTTCTTGAGATTCAAACTTGTATTATTAGTCAAAGAAGGAACAGGAAATCTTTCAACGTTTCTATCGAATTGATAGCTTCTTTCATATTCTTGATAATTAAAATCAATTTTTTTATATGTTTTTCTGTTAACTTCATTAGAATTTGTTGTTGGGTCAGTTTCTTCTATTCCAACTATATAATCTAACCAAGAAGAAAAGAGAACTTCAGAGTTAAAGATAGAATGTCTTGTTCCGTGTATTTCATTATTGATAATAAGTTTAAGTCTCATATCTTTTACATAATCTATAGAAGTAGCTTTGTTTATATTTCTTCCACTAATATTACAATTTTTTTTATTTAAGTTAATAAATGTTTTTTTACCAAGTCCAGTTATAGTAACTACATTCTTACTATCATATGAACTCCATTTTGGTTGATAATTTTCCATCTGTATTCCTAAATCATTATTGTCATTTAAATATATGCCTTCAAAGTTGGTTCTACCTCCAGTATATTTATCTTTTACACAGGCATTTAAATACTCATTTTCATCTTTATATTTTATTTTGCATAAGGATTTTGAACCCTGTGTTCTTATTTCTTTTAAATAGAATATTGTTGGTGATGTATATGCGTATGCCTTAGTATAATCTGTATAATTATACCTTCTTATTGAATTCATAAATATATTGTCTTTAATTGGCAACCAGTTACCCAAAGACCAAAAATATTGGCCTCTAATAAAATCATCAAATTGTGGGTAATATGGATGATTAACTAATTCAGGAATTCCCCAAGGAGCAATGTCTTCGTAGAAGACATATTCCAAACCATCACCCGGATAATATTTCAATATTCTATCAGGTACTTCAGAAAATGGGTCATTAGTATTTATGTCATTTGTTCTACAATTTTGTCTTCTTGAATTGTCAAATTCTAAAACAGCATATCCTTTTGTATTCACTCCATTTTCATAATATATTCCAGATACACGAGCTATGCAAGTATCACCATTTTCCATACTATTGCTCAAATTCTTAGGATATGAATTCATAAGTTCTAAAATACTGCCATCGCCTCTTAGAATTCTTATACAATCCTGGTCATCACGGACCCCACCTGTTCCATCTGACCTCGTCATAAAAATATTTCTCATACTGTTGCAAACTTCATAACCATCAATAGTCCATACCACATCTTTTTCTGTAAGTGGTTCTTCTAAATCACATACATCAAAATTTTGAATAAATGGATTACAGGTATAAAAATTAGCACCACCAAACACCTGGACAGCAAAATTATTTACACTCATTATCCAGGCAGGTCTATTCTGTTTAAATTGCTCCCAGTAATTTCTTTGCGTAGTTGGTGCTTGTACATCTGGATGCATACAAGCTCCCCCATAACCTTCTAAGTAACGTGTAGGACTAGGTTCTGCCCAGAAAAAATAGGGGGTTCTTACATGTGAAGTACAATCTACCATTTCAGGATCAGTTAAAAACCAGTCAAACCAACTTCCATATTTATAAGCAGTATAAGAAGTAAAAGAAACTGCATTGCAATAATTCAGGTCAACAGTTATTTTTCTGTCGCTAACCGTAAATTCATTAATTTTATAAGTATAACCGAGATTTCCATTAACTGGATTTACCATTAAATTGCCATCTAAAGAAGTTTCCATATTCTTTGAAAAACCTCTTTCATCATACAGCTCAAAAACATTTTTTATATTTAAAGAATTTTCTTTAGGCCAACATCCATTTGGTATTTGAGCAAACATAAAATTATTAACAGCAAAGGTGTAAAACAAAACAATAAATAATTGCTTTAAAATATTTTTTTTCATATAACATCCAATTAAAATATTTAACAAAATTAATTAATGAACAACAATAAGTGTTCTTACAATAGGAGGCAATCCATCCTTTTGAGCCACAACGCTATATTTCCCACTTGGAACATCAGTTAAACCAATGTATTCACTTGTAAAATTATTACTATTTACTTCAATATTTTCAGAACGAATAAAATTACCGTCTAAATTAAGCAAGTAAATAATATACGTTCCATTCTGGCAATTTAAAAATTGAATCCTAAAACTATTTGAAGCTGGGTTTGGTATGATAACCATATCCCCATTATCTCCAATATTAGAAATGACATTTACACTGTCTTCCTCGATTATACCATTTTTATAATTTACATTCAAATCAATTGGAGTAAATATATAACTATAGGTCCCGGAAAAATCCCGCACCGCCGGATCAGACAGCCCGTTTCCAACCCTAAAACTTCTTACAAAATATGGAGTATTTTGTGTAGTATCAATAGTAGTTAGATTAATCACTAAAGCAGTTCCATTTCTTATTCCTTGTTGCCCAAAAAGAATAACTTTCTTTACATTATCCCTTACATATCTGTAATTGTCTGGAATATCACCGAGTGAGGTGTCAATCATTTCTTTCTTTAAACTATCAATAAAAATTACAATATCGTTCAAAGTGTCCTGATTCATCTTCTCAATAAAAAATGAGCCACGTAAATACTGGTAATTTGGATACATAAATACAGTGTATTTTTGTGTTTCGTTAGTTGCCTTACCCCATTTTATATAATTGGGTAGTAAACGCGACTCTAACGAATCAGATTGAGCATACAAAGTATCCTGAAGCGTATCGAAATTAAAATGCCCAGTAAATACCTTGAATACGGCACAATGCATATCTTTTGGATAAAAAGATAAGAATAAAAAGAAGAACATAAAGAACGCAATGTTCTTTTTGAATTTGAAACTCATAAAAAATCCTTTCTAAAAAATTAATAAAAAAATAAGCAATCGGCTGTCGGCAGCCAGCAATCGGCTATCGGTTTATGGTTATTAGTCATTGGTCATTAGTTACTGGTCATTGAGCTTGTCGAAATGACCAGTCCCCAATAACCTAATAGCCGATGCTTTAAAGCAAATGGCATTTCGACAAGCTCAATGCCCAGCGATACTCCGTTCGTTGAGCCAGTCGAAACGAACAATTAACATTTATTTTTCCACCCATACCGCCTCACTGGGCAACGCGTACTGCGTCAAATTTTTGGTATTGACGCGGAAATAATTTCTCTTTCCACTTTCTACGCTTATGGTGAAGTTTTCTTCTGCGGTTTTGCCCTGAAGAGAAAAATCCGCAAA
>DAIOVK010000163.1:0-6526 GCA_036759045.1 Kapaibacterium sp. (SeqCode)
GAAGGATAGAAAGAGAAATGTAATATACTCCTTCCCAAGTTGCACTTGGGAAGGATAGAAAGAGAAATGTAATATACTCCTTCCCAAGTTGCACTTGGGAAGGAGAGAAAGAGAAAGTTGCTTCCTAAGTTGAACTTAGGAAGATGGGGAATTAAAGATTATATTGAAATATTTAATTTTAGTTTTGCTATAAGTGTTAATATAATAATATGTTATAATAATACTAAAAATAAATAATACATTAAGAAAATAATAATATATGAATAATTAATAAAAATTTATAATTATTTATTGCTTTATATTATATTTTTATTTAAATTGTAATCGTCAAAAGAAATAATTTGAAATTTTAAAATATATAAAGCCAAAAAAAGAGAAAAAAATACATATATTTTTAAGAATTATATTTTAAGGAGGTGGTTAAAATGAGATTTTAATAAGAAAGAGATTTCTTATTTAATTAATGCTTCGAATTTTTATTCGTTCTCTATCTATGCTTAAAAATATTTTTTAAAAATAGGTTACAATACCTTAATTTTTATTTATAATTCTGGAGAAAAAATGAAAAATTTAATGTGTCTTTTATTTCTTTTACTGTTTTGCTTAACAATAAACCTTAAAGCAAACTCGCCGATTATTATTCCAAATTTTCCTCAAAGCGGACAGGAAAATATTGCTGTTAATTCTAAAATTTCATTTCATACTAATTATGAAATTGATACAAGTTCCTTAATCCACCTTTCACCAATTCAAAATTTTTATATTAATGATACTGTTTTTGTTGAGAAAAAATATGCTCAAATAATGCTGATTAGGAAAGAATATTATCAAAATGTTCCAGACTCACTTCACTACATTTATGCTACTGAAGGAAGTATTACAACAAATTCTGATAATATTACAATTAATTTCAATATCCATAGCTTATTAGATTATGAAACGGAATACACATTAGTTGTAAAAGACCTATTTGTAATAAAGCCAGATACTACACAGCCGTCTGGATATGATACTCTGGCTATTGACACAACAATAGTTGATTTCTTTAAAACCACCGAAGTTCCGATTCAACTTGTTTCTACTTCAATAGATGACAGAGAATATCAAGTGTTAGCCGGTGAAAATCTTGAGCTTTTATTTAGTAAAAAATTCCTTAGCAGCGATTTGACAAATCATAATATTGCTACTTTAGCGAAAGTCATTGATACTGTTTATGTTGATTCTGTAAATTATTATTATGTTTTAGATACTGTTAGCACCCAAAGAACGCTTGCTTTGGATAGCACTAAGATTATTCTTAATCCAGACAGTTTGTTAGAACTTGGCAAATCATATATTCTTTCAGTTGATTTGAAAAATGTTTATGGTGAATACCAACCATTTTTCAAAGAATTTTGGGTTAAAAATTATGCGAAAATAACGCTTATTACTAGAGCTTCTTATTATGACCCTGATACAAATGTAGTAACTGACTTATTTGGAAGTGTTTCTTACGAGCCAGATTTTGATAATGCTCCTTTGAGAGATACTGTAGATAATTCTTTTATGGGTATTGTAGAAAGCCAGGATGTTATTTATTATCCCGGAACTGAATTTTTAGCAAGAGTGCCTGTTACAACGCCTAATAATTTCTATTTTGTTGGTTTTGAATGTCCTGAAGATACAACATTAAATGCAAATTATGAGGATAATACAATAAGCGTTGCATTAACGAATACAAACTTGATGGATAGAACAATTATTGCTAAATATAAGTTAGCTGAAGATTTGCAAATTGAACTTCCTTTTAATGTTATGATTTATGGAAATCATAATGTCGTACGTACGAAAGATAGTACAATTGTTTACTCTTTTAAAAATTTGCCAAACAGGGAAGTTACAATTTTACCACAATTTACTTCTGGTCTTCCTTTCCTTGAATGGACTTCTAATGACCCTGAATACGACGGCTCTGCTGTTGCCTGCCTTTCAATACCATCAAGCCCAAAGTTTGATTTAGGACCTTATACTACTACACCATGGAAACGTGACTTTAAACCTAATTGGGATGATTGGCATATGGCTTGTAATGGGGCAAGATATAAAGTTGAAATAAAGTACATAAATAATATTGAGTGTTTTAGTTATAATTATGGAAGCTTAACTGAACCTTTACCCCAAGGAACCTATCCTGATGATATAATAAGTCATTTTTATGTTAAAAAAGTTAATGACACAACTGTTAATGAACAAGTAAATATTGTTCCGAATGGAACAGAGTATTACGGGATTAGTAGTGAATATACTGGCACAGACCGGCTCGAAAAAATCATTCAATTTGAAATAAAAGAAGAGTATAAAGATATTTATGAGATATCTTATGTTGAATGTTTAACTAACGGAATTAAAGAAGGTTCGCCAGACAACCAATATTTTTATGATTCTGAACTTAATGGCGAATCTTGGGAGCATGAAATAGAAAATAAAAATTTAGAAGGCTATCCATCTGGCTTTTCAAGAAATTGTATGGAAACTGTTATTGTTCATATTCGTAGAAAATTGCAAAAGCTTACTATAGAAAGAGAAATGTCTGATGGTAGCCATGTTCCTACAAATTTGATTACCTTTCAATTAAGAAATTCAGATGATACTGCACCTGTTGGATATATAGAATATAAAAACCCTGAAAAGGTTACTGTATATTATTTAGATGGCAGAGGAAAAGAAATTAGAAAATTTACAACCTTTTATGCTATACCATCTGGTGTTTCTATTAGAATTGTTCCTGAATGCAAGGAAAATTCCGGATATAGCTTAGACGAGTGGAATTGTGATGACGATTATACCTGCACAGATGTGCTTCCTACTTATGAAAAACCGGGTGATGACCCTCAAAGCCGCGAATTAGTATTATCTACTACTATGAATCAAGATAGAACTGTTTGTTTGCGTGTGGATGCAGGGTTTAGATTGGAAAGAGTTGGTTTTGATGAATATGTTAAAGAAAATGAAAATATAAATTTAGTTACAACTTATTTACGTTCTTTACCTGTCGAAGATATTGATGGAGAAATAAATGCACATACACACTTTTTTCCAAATAATAGCTTTAACAATGCATCTTTTGATTTAGCTTGGAATAATATTAGTGATGTGTACAAACCAAACCAATACCATAATAGGGCCTGTAGAATTGAGTTATTATTTAATGATGAGGTTAATCAAGCTAGCCTAGAGCAAGGTTTTTTTGTAGAAGATAATCCAAGAAATGAAATAAGGAGATATGATGGCATTAACAAACAAATATATAGATGTAAGTTTCAAGATAATGAAAATCAAATATATGGAGTTAATTATAATGCAAGATTTCTTAATGATGCGCATACTATAGTAGAATTTTTAATAATAAATGTAGAAGGTGAGAAAAAATGGGCACCTCACATGCAAAGTCTTGTATTTCACTTTAATGGTGATATTATCAAATCACAATCTAATATAAAACTTTCAAATGCAACAAGCAATAGTGGAATAGAAAGAACTACTGTCCTTCCTGGTTTAAAAGTCACTGCTGTCAGTTTTTATAATCATTTTGGTTCTGAAATTGATGCTTATGTTTTTAATTCTGTTTCTCTTCAAAATAAAGGAGAAACAATAAATTATACTGGATATCAAGTAAACAAAGATGGTACTTATTCATTTGGTGTTGATGCAAAAAAATTCCCTTTACAATCAGATTATTATTATATGGTAAATGATTCTTATTGGGGGGTAAATCATGAAATATTTCTAACTAATAAGCTTTCTTCAACAAATAAATTACATCTTTATTTTCAGATGATGGATAAAAATGGATTTGGACTTTCTTTATCTCAAGCATTAAATTTAGCTATTAAACTAGGTACAACAATAGCTACAGGTGGCTTAGATTTTAAAACATTTTTTGCTATATCTGGTATAATTAATGATGCAACTTCTGATAAGGATGTTTTCAAACGTGACGACTTAATGGTTGGATATACAGGATTTCTATTGGAAAAAAATAGTTTTTCATTCATTGACTGTTATGAGCATTGGTTCGGTTGGGGGGCTGGTGAAAAACAAGTGAAAGAAAATATTGGAGAAAACACTATTCTTTGGGGTACAAAAAAATTATATGAACCGCGTTATATAGAATCTTCTTATTATTTAAGATCGCCTCATCAATCCTTAACATGTGACTGCAGAGGTTGGGGTAAACCATTTAGTGTAAAAATATATGTAGAATTAGGAGATTTTTATGATTAATAAAAAAATAAACATTAAAGGAATACTTATTAAATTTTGTTTAATATACGCTTTTTTCTTAAATTATAATATCTTGTTTTCTAATGATGTGAAGTGGACTTCATCATCTTCATTAGCTAGCAGTTTGAATAAAATATCATCAAATGGTGATTACTATGTTTATTATAATAGTGGAATAAAGGTTTTAAATATTAGGCAGGGCTTATTAATATCTGTTTTTGAAGAAGATAAACCATTTAATCAAAATGAATTTCTTAATTATGAGTTTTCAACTAATAATGAAAATTTGTATATTTTATCAAAGAAGCAAATTCAAATATGGAATATTAAAAATGCTACTTTATTAAACAAGTATGAGTTTAAAGAAAATAATAATGAGTTTGAATTTATTGGTATTGTTAAACCAGTAAACCAAGAATTTTTTGTTGGTTTGGGTTATAATATTAATGAACCTAATCATTATAAAGTCATTACATGGGGTATTGAAAACTTTATTATACAAAATAGTATTGATGTGAACATTGGGGATTATAAACTCAACACCTTAGATATTTCACCAAATGGAAATTTTTTATGTATTAATTTGTATAATTCAAATGTTGAACCAGCTTATTCAAGTAAAATATATAATCTTAATGAAGGTCAATTAGTTGATGAATTAAACAGTGAGTTGAAATCAACTAAATTAACTGATAAATATTTTGCTTGTTTTACTTCATTTAGAATTCGTTTATATAACCTTAATGATTTTAGTTTAAGTCAGGAAATAGTATATCAAGGTTCAGAATATGTAGCTTCTAATCACTTTGATATATCAAAAGATGGAAAATTTCTTTTGTATATTAATTTACAAAATGATAATCAATTAGATGTATATAATATTGAAAGTAAAGAAGTAGAATATTCATTAAATCCTAAATTTACAAAATTAGAAAAATTTTATTTCTTTAATGAGGATACTGTAATTCTTGAAACATGTGATGATGAAAGAGTACCTATAGCTGAACTAATAAATGGAAAAACAAATAGCTTTATTAGACAGATATTCAATGGAAACAAGAACGATTACATTCAAGTTTTACATTTTTCTAAAGATGGAAATTATATATGGGTATTATATCCAAGCGGAAGTATATCTATGTATGAAACTGAAACAGGTAAGTTAAATAAAAATATATTATTTAATGATTTTCCAATTGAGTCCTCAAATTTCAATGTTGATAATGAGAATAAGTATTTAGCTTATTCAGGTGAAGAAAAAGGCATAAGTATTCTTGATATTGAAAATGAAACTATTTCTGATTTTGATACACAGGATTACACACGCTTTTTTGAATTATCTTTTTCCTCAGATGGGAAATCTTTACTTTCTGCAAGTTATAAAGATAGTGTAGTAATAATTTGGGATGTTGAAAGCAAAGCAGCCCAAAAAATTAAAAAACTTAATTTTAAAATAAGTAAGGTTTTTTATACAAATGATGAAAACAATGTATATATTCTCGCTCTTGATGATGATATTGAAGGTTCAATTCTTTATAAATGGGATTTATCAAGCGATGAGCTTACTTCTAATCAAATTTTCTTTTATTTTTCAGAAAATTCAATTCTTACAGTTTCAGAAGATAAAAGGTATATTGTGAATTCAAATTCTGTATATGATATTATTGATAATAATACAACGAATTTTACACCTAAAATGGGTGTATCAGGTTTTTCAATTTCTAATAATAATAATTTTATTGCACTTACTAATACTGGATATTATGAAGATAGTGTTTTTATTAGAGTATTAGACTGGAAGAATGATAAAATTATTAAAGATTATAACATATTCAATAACATAATTATTAAAGGTGATATGCCAGTAAATAGATATCAATTTTCTTATTTGCCAAGAATTTCTCCAAATAATGAATATGTTGCAGCAATAAGTCAATTGCAGGATATCGCCCTCTTCAAATTCGACACCACTTCCTCAGCAGTAGAAGAATATCAGGAAACAAACACTTATGAAGCAAAAGTTTTTCCTAACCCAGCTTCAAATATAGTTAATTTAGATTTATCTTTGCCTAGCTCCGGCGTTGTAAATGTTACAATAAGAGATGTGCAAGGAGTTGCTGTAATTGAAAACTACAGCGAATATTTTGCAAGTGGCAAAGCAAACATTCCTTTCAATTTACCAAAATTATCAAGCGGAATGTATTTCGTAACAGTTTCTTTCAACACAGAAACTACGACAATTCCTTTAATAATAATTAATTAA
>DAIOVK010000164.1:0-6505 GCA_036759045.1 Kapaibacterium sp. (SeqCode)
TGTAGGACATCTCGCTTTTTTGTTCTCCTTTACAGGTTCAACTTGGTAAGGAGATGAACAAAAAATGTCATGCTATAAACTTGTTTATAGTATGACTGGTAGCAAACCATTACATATTCTCAATTATTGCAGTGCCAAATTCAGAGCATTTCAATTCTTTAGCACCTTCGGTCATACGGGCAAAATCGTAAGTAACTTTCTTTTGCTCTATAGTTTTTTCAATTGCTTTAACAATTAAATCAGCAGCTTCCAACCAGCCCATATATTCAAACATCATAACTCCAGACAAAATTAGTGAGCCGGGATTTACTTTGTCCAAATTAGCATATTTTGGTGCAGTTCCGTGAGTTGCCTCAAAAATTGCATGACCTTGAATATAATTAATATTGGCGCCGGGAGCAATTCCAATGCCTCCAACAATTGCAGCAAGAGCATCAGAAATATAGTCGCCATTTAAATTTAAAGTGCAAATAACAGAATACTCATTAGGACGGGTTAAAATCTGTTGAAGAAATGCATCAGCAATAAAATCTTTAACCAGCAGTTTGCCGGAGTTCAATGCTTTAGTTTGGGCATTGTCGGCAGCAGTAGTGCCTTCTTTTTCCTTAATCAGGTCATACTGCCTCCAAGTGAAGCATTTGTCTGAGTATTCTTCTTCAGCCACTTCATAGCCCCAATTTTTAAAAGCACCTTCGGTAAATTTCATAATATTACCTTTATGCACAAAGCAGACTGATGGCTTCTTGTGTTTCAGAGCAAAATCAATAGCAGAGCGGGCTAACCTTTTCGTTCCTTCTTCAGAAACGGGTTTAATACCAATCGAAGAAGTTTCAGGGAAGCGGATTTTTTTGACATCCATTTCTTTAAGTAAAAAGTCAACAATTTTTTTGGCTTCAGGAGTGCCGCTCATCCATTCGATACCAGCATAAATATCTTCTGAATTTTCGCGGAAAATCACCATATCACAAAGCTCAGGGCGTTTTACCGGCGAAGGAACTCCTTTAAACCAACGCACAGGGCGCTGACAAACATATAAGTCAAGTATCTGCCTTAAAGCAACATTTAAGGAGCGAATGCCACCTCCAACAGGAGTGGTAAGCGGTCCTTTGATCGCAACCACATGCTCAAGAATGGTATCTAATGTTTCCTTAGGTAACCAGTCATTCTTCTCTTTGAAAGCTTTTTCACCAGCTAAAACTTCCTTCCAGAAAATTTTTCTTCTGCCATTGTACGCTTTTGCAACGGCGGCATCAAGGACTCTTACGGTGGCTGCCCAAATATCGGGACCAGTGCCATCACCTTCAATAAATGGAATTATTGGGTCGTCTGGGATGTGTAAAATCCCATTGCTTACTGTAATTTTTGTTCCTGCCATATTTTCCCTAAATTTTGTGAAAAAAAAAATTACTTATTATTTTTGAAAAAAAAACTAATTTACAATTTATTAAATTTGTATTTTAAATGCAATTATTTATTTTTCTTTTTAATTTTGAAAAAAGAACTTCAATATATTAAAGGAATAGGACCAAAACGTTACGAAGCGTTTGTTAAAGAAGGACTTAAATCGCCTGGTGATTTTCTTTATTATTTCCCTCGCGATTATATCGACAGAACAAACGTTGATACTCTAAAATCCTTGGCTGTAAAACTTCGTCAGGAAACTAATTTTACTAGTGGAAGCATTTCTGATGATTTTTCTTTTAAATTGGAATTTAGCTTCGTTGGCAGAGTTACTGAAAAAAAACTTCACACTTTTGGTAAAAACCGTAAATTTCTAAAATTAGTCGTTAGCGATTTGCATAACGGATTAGCAGAAATCATTTTTTGGAATTATGCCGAATACTATGCTAAACTTTATGAATTGAAAGAGCTTATTTCTGTAAGTGGTAAGCCGGAGCTAAACCGCTTCGGAACAATATGTTTCAATCACCCTGAAATTCAGCGGATTGACTCTGCAGACGAAAAGCAATTTGAAACTGGAAAAATCCTTCCTATCTACAAACTTTCTGATAATTTAAAAAAATATAAAATTACTTCAAAAACAATTCGGGACATTATTTCTATTATTCTTCCAGATGAAATAAAGGAGTTAAATGATACCTTTCCCGAATATATTTTAAAAAGTAATAATTTCCCAACAATTCAGGAGGCAATAAAAAATCTTCATTTCCCAGATAAAAAAGAAGATATTGAAAAAGCAATGCAGCGAATGAAATTCGAGGAGATCTTCTTTTTTGAACTCTTACTTGCTGTTCGTCAAAGAAAAATTAAATTTCAGGAAAAAGGTTTAGTGCTTACTCCAAAAAGCAAATCCGCACGAAAACTTTACAATTCATTACCGTTTAAATTGACAAAAGACCAAATAAAAGTAATCAACGAAATAACTGATGATATGCAAAGCGGAAAGCCAATGAACCGTTTGCTGCAAGGTGATGTCGGCTCTGGAAAAACAATTGTTGCCCTTCTTTCTATGCTTGTTGCAGTTGATAACGGCTTCCAAACTGCTCTGATGGCTCCTACTGAACTGCTTGCAGAACAGCATTACCATACTATTTCAAATTATCTCAAAGAATTTGATATAAATGTTGTCCAACTCGTTGGTGGTCAAAAAAAGAGAGTTCGCCATGATTTATTGGAAAAAATAGCAAGTGGCGAAGGAAATATTATTGTTGGCACTCATGCCCTTTTTGAAAGTGAAATACTTTATAAAAATCTCGGGTTGATTATTATTGACGAGCAACATAGATTTGGCGTTGCTCAACGGGCAGAACTAATTACACTCGGGAAAAAATCTCATAATGGAGATGATGTTGCTCCCCATATACTTGTAATGTCCGCAACTCCGATTCCCCGCACATTATCAATGACGCTATACGGCGACCTTGACGTATCCATTATCCGTGAAATGCCAAAGAACCGCAAGCCCGTTAAAACAAAAGTCATCTTTGAAAGCCAACTGCCAAATATATTTAATTTTATAAGAGAAGAAGTAAAGAAAGGCAGGCAGGCATTTATCGTTTATCCGTTAGTCGAAAAATCAGAGAAATTAGATTTGAAATCGGCAACAGAGCATTACGAACAGCTTAAAAGTGAGGTCTTTCCTGATTTGAAATGCGGACTACTTCACGGGCAAATGTTTTGGTATGAAAAAGATGAAACAATGCACGCTTTTTTAGAAAAGAAATACGACATTCTTGTTGCAACTACTGTTATAGAAGTTGGGATAGACATACCTAATGCAACGATTATGCTTATCGAAAATTCTGAAAGGTTCGGCCTTTCCCAACTCCACCAGTTGCGTGGAAGAGTAGGCAGAGGAATCGAGCAATCTTATTGCATTTTAGCTACAAAAGAAAATTTTAAATTCCATTTTAATAATAAGCAGCAAGATGAGCAAGACACAATTTCTGCTATCATTAGATTAAAATCAATGGAAGAAACGAGCGATGGATTTAAAATATCAGAAATTGATTTAAAGCTTCGCGGTCCGGGTGATTTCCTTGGCACTAAGCAAGCGGGACTGCCCTCATTTAAGTTCATTAATCTGGCAAGTGATGGAGATATTGTAAGCAATGCCCGCAATCTTGCTTTTGAAATCATTGCTGCTGACCCGCATTTGAGAAAAACTGAAAATCAAATGTTAAGAGAACATTTTATTAAACTATATAAAGAAAGCAATCATTATTTTGATATAGCGTAATTTTATTACTTTTTAACTCTATTATTAAAATGGAGTTCTATAATTATCATTCTTCGCTGCGCTACCAATGACATCTTTGCTTGTCATTTGGGTGTATGCAAGAATCAATCTTGCTTTTTCTTGATGAGAATGGACAAAGGCGTTATTAGGTTATTTGGTTATTTGGTTTTTGGTTATTAGGGTATTAAGTTATTACCTTATTGGTAATTTCGACTATACACAATAACTCAATAACCCAATAACCTAATAACTCAATTATCAATTGTCAATTAATTTAGAGGTTTCCCTGATATTCCAATTCTAAATTATCTGATTTTGGTGCCTGCCTTCGGTAATCGTTAATTAAATATGTTAAACTTAATCTGAATACATATCTTTCTGGTATAAATTCTCCATAAGATTTGAACCCGACAAAATTTGAATTGAACTTGTATTTTGCAGTTCCAAAAACATCTTGTGCCTGTAAGGTAACAGATAATTTTTTATCTAAAAAGTCTTGTTTGATTGTAGCACCGACAGAATACACCTCATCCATTTCTCCGGACGCAGTTAAAATAGGGCTATTATAATTTCCATTCATTTGCAAAAAAGTATTAGGAGTAATGATAAATGTTGTAATTAAATTTGTGCTAAAAACATTCTTTGTTGTTTTTCTGTTTCTTTGTTCGACTTTTTCTTCAAGTGTATATGAATAAAAATTGCAACTCGCATTAGCTCTTAGCCATTTATAAAATGTAATTAAACTTGATAATTCTACTCCAAAAGAATAATCTTGATTTAAATTTACATAATTAAGTAGTATTTTTCCATCTTCTCTTAAAGTTTCGAATTGAGTCATTACTTCATCAGTTTGTCTGAAGTAAGTTTCAATAGCAACAAAAGATTTCTCAAAGCCATATCGATAATTAAGCTCAAATGAGTTAGTATATTCTGGTCTTAAATTTGGATTACCAGCACTTATATAAATATTATCTGTATAATCAGGGAATGGATTTAGCAATCTTTCGTGAGGTCTTTCTACTCTGCGGCTATAGCTGAATTGGATTTGCTGCCCTTCTGCAAGCTGCCTTGTTAAATGAAAAGTTGGGAAAACACTGAATTTTTCATAAGGATATTTAATGTCCATCGTAATTTGATTTAGCTGCCTTTTGTAATATTCCAATCTAACGCCTAATTCATAATCAAAACCAAAAATATCAGAAGAATAAGTTGCATAAAGAGCTTGAATAATGAAATTGAAATCGTAATCATTTGTCAAACCTTCATCTGTTAGCCAAATTTTTCTGTCAGTCATAAGTGATTGATATAAATAATAGGATTTGCTGTATTTCACATCTGTCAAACTACCCAGTTCAATTTTGTCAGTTTCAGTTCTTTTTGTGTAGTCAATATTAAGGCGAGCTTGATGCTTTTTGTCATCTAAACTGCTTCTGTTTTGGTTAGGTCCATAGTAATTAGGGAAGTTCATTGTATCTTCCTTGGTGTAATAAGTCGTATTTCCCTTAAAACCGCCGTCCCAGTTAGCATAAATCAGAGTTGCCTGAATGTCATTATCCTTTTCTGCAAATTTATGCTGATAATTAAAAGTAGTTTGAAAAAGATTGCCACCATATATCATATTATCATAATTATATGCAAAATAATTTTCGTATTCCGGCTTTGACCAGTAGTGCATATCAGTTGGAAAAACCCTAATGAAGTCATATTTTCCATACTCAAAAGTTAAAGAACTATTGTCAGTTTCGCTAAAGTTATAGTCTGTTCCGAGTTTGAATTTGTGATTATCCGGATTAATTAATCTGTTCATTTTAGTTTGAGCGTATAAAACGGTATCGGTGCCATAATACATTTCTCTAATAAAATCACTTTGCGGGTGGTATTTATTGTTACCATAATCAGCACCGATTACGAAACCTAAATCGCTGTTTTTTATATTTAATTGCACTCCAGCGTTGTATTTATCGCGAGTTCCTACTGAAGTTGTAATCATTCCATTATAACCAAAACTTTTTTCTTTAACCATTATTATATTGATAATTCCGCTCGTCCCGTCCGGGTCATATTTTGCAGAAGGATTAGTAATTATTTCAATCGTTTCAATCATATCAGAAGGGATTTGACGAAAAACGTCAGTTGCACTTAAAAGAGTAGGTTTCCCATCAATTAGTACCTGAAAATTTCCACTTCCCCGCAATGTAACATTACCTTCAATATCAACATTAACAGAAGGAATTTGACGAAGAATATCGGTTACATTTCCACCTTTTCCAGCAAGCATTTGGCTCACATTTATTACTTTTTTATCTACCTGATAAGAAATTGCATCTTTTTCAGAGGTAACCAGAATTTCTTCTTTGTTTTCGTCGGCTGGTATAAGCACAATCCTGCCTAAATCAATATTCGGATTACTTTGCTTCAAATCAATATTCTTAATAAATGTCTTTTCGTATCCAATATATGACACTTTACACAAATAGTTCATTGATGGCAAATCGTTGATTGTAAAAGTGCCATCTGAATTTGTTATGCTCCCTGAGATAATGCTTGAATCTGCCTGCGACATAAGAGAAATTGTTGCGTATTGCATTGGAAGCTTTGTAAGTGAATCTACGATAAATCCGGAAACACTTCCATTTCCTTTTGTGATGCTAAATGCTTGATTTTGAATACAAATTAAGCATAATATTATATTTAAAAAGAAGAAAACTTTTTTCATTACTACTCCTTATACTGATTGTGAATGTTGTGTTTTTTTTAGTCATACTATCAGCAAGCTGATAGCATGACAAGAGATAAGTCATGCTA
>DAIOVK010000165.1:0-6489 GCA_036759045.1 Kapaibacterium sp. (SeqCode)
ACTACACTTTTTCATTTCTCAAAAGAGAAATTGCGTAAGGTGAGTTACTAATAACAAATGACCAATAAAAACTATTTTTTAAGATAGATTCTGACATTCGTCAGAATGACACTTTTACTTAAGTCATCTCTATTATAATGAAGCTCTTGCTTTATCAGGGGGTTCGAAATGACAATACTGCAAAATAACAAACTACGAGGCATCAGGAGTTCTGAGGTTATTTGGTTATTGAGCGCAGTCGAAATAGCTGACAGCCGATAGCCGTGAAATACAAAATTTAGTTATTGCAATTTAAAACGCAAACAAATTTATTTTCTTTTTTCTTCCATTTTTGCTCAGTTACAATTCCCTTTCCAATAATTTCGGTTTCAAAGCCCTTGTTTTGCAAAATAGCTATAGCTTTTCTAAGTGATAATCCCCGGACGTTTGGTAAACTATCATTGCTAAGCATAATAACAGAGTCTTTTTGAAAATTCTGCGAAGCAACAGGATAAGACTGCAATTCAACAGGAAAATTTGTTTTATTTGTTTTGAAAAGCTTTGGTTTAGCAATCATCCATCCTTGAACAATACGTTTAAAAAGAGGGGCAGCAACGGCTCCGCCATAATATTCACCTTGTGGCTTATCGAGCAAGACGACCATTGCGACTGTTGGAGTGTCGGCGGGGAAAAAGCCGGCAAAGGAACTTGTATAGTTTTGCTTAGAATACTGTGTACCTGCGTATTGCTGAGCAGTCCCTGTTTTACCAGCTATTTTTAAATTGTTTACTTTGGCTTTTATTCCAGTGCCTTGCTCAACAACATTAACCAATAAATCTGTAAGCGTTTTTGCGGTTTGAGACGAAATAATTTGTCTTATTTTTTTTGTTTTGTTTGAATCTAAAACTTCGTTTTTAGCATTTAATATTTCCTTAACAACGAAAGGTTTATTCATCACACCGTTATTTGCAATCGTAGAATAACAGTTCAATAGCTGAAGCGGAGTAACTGAAATACCATAACCAAATCCGAGAAATCTTTTTGTAATTGAATTATAATTTTTTATACTTTTGGAAATGCCAGAAACTTCTCCTTGAATATCAATACCAGTTTTTGAGCCGAAACCAAAAAAATGAATATATCCAAATAATTTACTATTTGTGAGTGAATTAGCAAGATTTGAAAAAACGATATTGCTTGAATATTCGACTGCCTGTTTAAAAGTTGCCTGAGAAAAAGGATGTCCATCAATGATTTTGTAATCTCCGATTTGTAACATTCCATTATTACCCTTAACTATGTCATCAGGTTGAAGCAAACCTTCTTGCAGAACTGCACTTGCTGTAACTACCTTAAAAGTAGAGCCGGGCTCAAACACATCGGTAATTGCGAGATTCCTCATATTTGCTGGCTGCACATTTTGGATATTATTAGGATTAAAACTTGGGTATGAAGCCATAGCAAGAATTTCTCCTGTTTTCACATCGATTGCAGCAACGGTGCCGGATTGAGCATTACTGCTCATTACAGTATTCATCAGTTCGTATTCAACGATTTGCTGTAAATCAATATCAATAGTTAGTTTAATTGATTTACCGTTTTGTGGAGGAACTTCAGGTAAATCAGGCGATGGGCGGAGCCGCCGCTGTGCATCGCGATACATCTTCATAAAACCGCTTTTTCCTTTTAAGAGTGTATCGTAAGCAAGTTCTACTCCTGTAATTCCTTTATTATCAACATTGACGCATCCGATTAGCTGAGCTGCACATTCTCCATATAAATAAATACGGCGTGGCTCTATTTTTTTAATAAATCCATTAACATTAATAGTATCTAATCCATTTATTTCATTGTATTTAAGTCCCCTTGCAAGCCAAACGAATGAGCCGGAACTTTTTCTGATTTTTTCAATTAATTGATTTGCTGGTATTGAAGTTGCTCTTTCGATTTGCAGGCATAGTTCCATTTGCTCTGTTTCATCTTTAAGAACTATTGGGTCAACTGCTAAAGAAATTGTTTGAATAGTGGTAGCAAGTAGTTTCCCTTCTCTGTCGTAAATATTCCCTCGCTCGGGATTTAGATACACTTTTGTTTCATGCTGATTTTGAGCTATTTTTTTATATTCATCTGTTTCAATAATCTGGATTGAAAATAGCTTAACAATAATAATTAATATGGCAATATTAATCAATGAAAAAAGCAATAAGAATTTCCATAACTTCTTTCTAATTGTGCTATTTTGCTTGAAATCTTCTATCATAAATTAATTCTGATATTGATATTTTTCGTGAACAGTAATTGGTGAATACAGGCGAAAATCACCAAAGCCGGTATTATCAAGAAAAACGTATTGCTGATTGTTTCCATAAGTCCATCTTTCAACAACTCTTTGGTCGCCATAAGGACTTGATTTTTCGATATTTATTGGCTCACCCAATACAATATAGACCATTCCCATATCAGTTCGCCAGCCCTCAGTATAAGATTTAAACCGCTTGTTAGCAACTTCTATTCTTGCATAGTATTGCTCATAAGCTTCGTTACGTTCAGTAGTAGGGGAGGGGTCGTGTTTCTTCCAAAATTCCTCGAAACGTTTTTGTCGTTCTTCGTTTGTTGTTCCGGCTTCTATGTATTCAATGTCATCTTGATTACCTATATATCTTATTTGTTTAATTGCTTTACTTAAATCGCTGAGAACAATTCCGCCAACAGTTTTGAAATACAGTAAAGTGCGTTCGGAGGCAGCAAGAATATCCATTTGAGGAAAATTCTGAGTAGTATCTTTTTTTATGCAAAGCAATACTAATTTATATGTGCCTTGCTCTACTGTCCTTGGAAATTCCAAAGGCAAATATTTTTGTATGCGGGCTGAGTTTAATTCAACCGGAAAGCGCTTACTTCTATAAATTTCCTTGTTTTGGGAATCTAATATTTGATAAATTAAGTCAATCTGATTATGATTTGAACGGTTATAAATCTCGAAAAATCCAAAAAAAGTGGAGTTTAGTTCAGCGATATTATCTGAAATGTGTGGTGTTATTAAGAACTTTCCATTTGATTTTTCTTCAATTGAACTAACCAATAATATACTACTCAAAGAAAGTGGGTACTTATCGAAATCAAGGACTGACAAACTTCTTGTTCGTTTACTCTCTGCTTTAGAAATTTCATCACGAAGAAAAACCTCAAATGAGTAATTTCCATTTTTTAAATAAAAAATTGTTTGGGAATAATCGAATTTTCCTGAACTACCTTGAGAAACAGAATAGTCTTCCTCTGAAATATTTCTTTTTATTGTTTCAGTTTTAACTCTGTTGCCGTTTGTGTCTATCGCTGTAATAGTAACACTGTATGACGCACCATATTGATTTTCACTTTTTAAAAAATGCAGCGTCTGGTATGGAACGAGGACGTAAATATCAATGCGTGCTAAACTGTCGTCCATTCCTTTAAAGCATACTGCATCAAAGAAAAAATATACCCCTTCTTTCTTGTCTCCAGTGAATTGGGATTTCAAATCACTTTGACTTCCTGTAAGAACAAAAAGAAAAATAATAATATTCAATAATGATTTAATCAAGGAGATTTTCTTTGAAAAACCTTTTAATTTCTTTTGGTTTGGAAAAAAAAATTTATACATTTTCTTATTTACTATTTATTAAAAACAATTCTGCAATTTAAGAAAAAAATGCTTTTTTTTGCAAATAATACAGCAAACAAATTGAAAAAACACCAATAATAATAAAAAGTAACCAAAAAATATACGGTTTTTCTTCTCTCCATAGATATTCAGTTAGTTCCTTAGTATTAATTCCCTTAATTTCCGATAATTTTTGCATTGCCTCGCCTTGCTTGACGTCTTTAAATTCCTGATGATTGTCTTGGATATAACTCAAAGCCACATTTGATTTTTCGGCTGTATTTTGAAATATATATGAGCCAAATAAAGAACCGAAAGCAAAAGCGATTGCCATTGATATATTGATAAAACTCATATAAATACTTTTTTCTTCCGGCTTCGCTAAACTTGAAAGTAATTCACTGAATTTTGGATTAATAATGATTTCGCCAATAGTATAAAAAGCAACTCCGATTAAAGTTATGTATCCAATATTAAACAAACCAAAAAAGACTATTCCAATTGAAGCAGCAGCTAAACCTAAAATAATCGAAAATATTTTTGAAAATCTCGAAGTAAGAGTTGAAATAATAACTACGAGTGTTATGATAATGATTGAATTGAAAATATAGTACCACTCGTAAGAAAGCATAGTTCCACGGTCAGTTGCCATAGTGAATGCCTTTGGTAAATTTAGTAAACTAACTATTTGAGTAGAATCCACCCAGTCAAAAATAAAATTTGGAAGAGTTTCGTAAAACTGAATATAAATAATAAAGAAACCGGATACAGCTACTAAAAGTAATATTATGCCGGGTTTTAAAAGATTTTTATATATATTTTTTAGTATTTGGAAAGGCAATAGATTTTCTGATTGGCTTTGAACCTGCTTTTTATTTATGAAAAAAACGATGATAAGTGATAAAAGGAATACTATTGTAGAAAATAAAAAAATATAATAAAAAGATTGCTCTTTAAGTAGTTTTGAAATAGGTGCAGCAAGTAAAGTAGCAGTATTCAAGAACATAAAATAAATGCCCCAGCCCAAAGAACTATTCCGCTCGTTCATTGTATTAGCCAAAGCGCCGAGCAATGCCGGTTTGAAAAGACCAAGCCCAAAAGCTAAAATTAAAGTTCCGATGAGAAAATAAGTGAAGCTCTGAGTGTGCCCCATAACTAGAAAGCCAACGGAAGCTAAAACAATTGAAACAAGCAGAAAATTTTTTCTTCCATATCTGTCAGCAAAGCCACCGGCAAAGATAGGAACAAGATTTTGGACAATAGCCCACCAGAAAAAAATTATTCCTTTTGTAGTTTGTTCCCACTGCAAACCGCCAGCCATATCTTTCTGTGCTATATAAATTGGGAGTTGAATAAGCAACGCCCAATACGCAAGCATTTCAAGAAACTGCACTGCATTGATTAGCCAGAATGCAGCGGGAAACGTTTTTAAACTACTAAATCTTATACTACTAACCTTTCAATTATTCTATGTTCCTTGGAGCAATCATATTTTCAGGTAAAAGCAATTCTTCAAGTTTTTCCTTAGTCATATAATTTCTTTCTAAAACTAAGTCATAAACACTTTCATTATTTTCTAAAGAATCTTTTGCAAGCACAGAACAAATTTCATAACCTAGAACAGGAACAAGAGCAGTTATAATGCCGATGCTATTTACAACTAATTCTCTGCACCTTTCTCTGTTTGCAGTTATTCCATCAATGCAACGGTGCTTTAAAGTAGTAATACCATTCTTTAGTATTTCAATTGATTCGAAGATACTTTGAGCAATAATTGGCTCCATAACGTTTAGCTGAAGCTGTCCTGCTTCGGCAGCCATTGTAACAGTAATATCGTTTCCAATTACTTTATATGCAATTTGATTTACAACTTCTGGAATTACTGGATTTACCTTTCCCGGCATAATCGAAGAACCGGGCTGCATCTTTGGAAGATTGATTTCATTTAGACCGGCTCTGGGTCCTGAACTCAAAAGACGTAAATCATTGCAAATCTTTGATAATTTCACTGCAAGACGCTTAAGAGCAGAAGCATAAATAACAAATGCACCGGTGTCCTGAGTAGCTTCAACAAGGTTTGTTGCCAAACGAAGAGGAAGACCTGTGATTTCCCAAAGATATGATGTTGCAAGCTCGCGATAGTTTACGGGAGTGTTGATTCCAGTACCAATTGCAGTTCCGCCAAGGTTAATTTCCTGAAAGAGCTTTGCATTCTGATTTAATCTTTCAATTTCTTCGGAAAGAGTAACGGCATAGCTTTCAAATTCCTGTCCGAGTGTCATTGGGACAGCATCTTGTAGCTGAGTTCTTCCCATTTTAATTATATCGGAAAATTCAATTCCTTTTTTATGGAATGATGCAATAAGTTCCTTTAAGCTCTCAATCAGCTTTTGATTGCAATAGGTTAGTGCAATATTTAAAGCAGTTGGATAGACGTCATTAGTTGATTGTGAAAGATTGACGTGGTTATTCGGATGGCAATGGTCATAATCGCCTTTATCGTAACCCATTATCTCTAATGCGCGGTTAGCAATAACTTCATTTGCATTCATATTGGTTGAAGTGCCAGCGCCACCTTGGATCATATCGACTACGAAATAAATATGGTTTTTTCCATTTATTATTTCTTCGCATGCCTGAAACATTGGTAAAGCAATTTCTTCTGGTAAAATCTTTAAGTCATAATTTGCTTTTGCACAGGCAAGTTTTACCTGAGCCAAGGCGACAATTAGCTCTGGCACGTGATTAATTGGAATATCTGTAATATTAAAATTTTCAAGAGCGCAAAGGGTTTGAATTCCGTAGTAAAATTCATAAGGGACATCGCGATAGCCGAGCAAATCGTGTTCTTATGAATTTTACTACGGAAT
>DAIOVK010000166.1:0-6465 GCA_036759045.1 Kapaibacterium sp. (SeqCode)
GCAGATGTTAAGTATTGAACATCAAGAGGTTGTATATATAATTCATCGACTAATTTTTTTGTTGCATTAAGGTCCTGCCCTGCATAAGTCATTTGAGAACCTAGATTATGAATAGAAAATCCAAGTTTTATACCTTGAATTCCTGTATCATATTTAGTTCCAATATCAAAAACGACTCCAGACGCATCTAAATCAGCAATAGCATTGTATAAATATTTACCGGTAACACCGAAAGAAAATTGTTCGGTAAGATAACCGGCAAGAGACAGTCCAATTGCAAAATCGTTTACACTGTAGTAAGTTCCTGTACCTTCTGGATTGTTAATAGTAGTTCTTTCGATTTTATCACAACCAAAAGTAGTAAAGGAAAGGGCAGATGTAAAGTAATCTCCAATTGGTAGAGATAATGCAGCATAGCTATGCTGAAAATCTGAGAACCAACTGGAATACGAGAAATTACCAGCCATATATTTAACATCTGCAAGCCCGGCTGGATTCCAATAAATAGAAGTCAAATCGTTAGCTACAGCAGAATAAGCTCCCATACCATTTGCTCTTGCTCCCACAGGTATTTTCACAAACTGAGCACCTGCTACACCTACTTTTGAAAATTCACCAGCAGAGGAGCCAGAGGTATTATTATCTAAAGCTTGTACCTGATATACAAACGATATAAATATAGCTAAAACTATATACAAATTTATTTTATATTTCATAAAATTATCTCCAGTTCTCATTAATTATAAATCTTCAATTAATCTGAAGCCACCAACAATAACAGAGAAATTCTTTATTGTCTTAGCTCCGTCAGGTGTTGTAATAACTGCTACCAATGTTTGGCTTTGAACTCTTTGCTTATTCTTGGAGAGTAAGTTCCAGATTTCTACTGATTCCTGGTCCTGATAAGCAGAAGCTTCATCGTGTTCTAAAGTAGTAACCAAATCGCCCATAACTGTGTATATGTTAATAGTACATCTCTTGGGTAATTTTGTGAAGTAGATTTTTGCATCATAAGGAGATTTCTGTCCCTGATGTGAAATCATATATGGATTCGGTACAACTTTAATTTGGTCCATCATTTTATCTGTATAAGAACTTGGTTGAGCATTGGTTACTTTAAATCTTATTTTTGCTCCGGGAAGCGGAAAACCTGCTGCTCCACCAGTGGAATATAAAGTAACCTGGTCACCCGGTTTAAAGTCATCGCCGTATATATGTGTTTTGTAGTCTTCTGGATCCCATTTCATATCACCGCTAGGTTCAATTCTTCCTTTATTAGCATAATCTAAAGCAAAATTAATACCTGCTATTTGAAACATATTTACAAAGTCAACAGTATCAACACCATCACTTGAAACTGCAGATAAGTAATAACGTCCTTGAGTTCCAACGTTAGAAGTTAATTTTAATTTTATGTAATCTGGTTTGGTCGATTGCCATGCTTGCTGTTTTCTCAAATTTACAACAGAATTTGATTTATTTCTTCCATTAACCCAGGCAAATGAATATAGATTGTATTTTCCTATAAATGAATTATTATCTTTCAATAAAAATCTCGGGTCTGGGTAATACTTTTCTAATTCTTGGAACAG
Source organism: Kapaibacterium sp. (SeqCode) (assembly GCA_036759045.1). GTDB lineage: Bacteria > Bacteroidota > Ignavibacteria > Kapaibacteriales > UBA2268 > JAAYJM01. The sequence goes on from DAIOVK010000166.1 coordinate 1,593, forward strand.
TGGGGTTCCGGGGAACGAATCCGGTAAAACCATATGTTCCATAAGACCGGGATATTCTATCGAAGCTGGACCTGTTGGAGGAATTATTTGTGTATTATTGTGAATAGTTACATTCAAATAAGGTACTCTGAATGAGTTTGTTTTAGGTTCTTGAGTATTAAAAACAAGGTCAATATCTTCATATCCACCTTCTTCAAAGGTAACAACATAATCACCCGGACCATTATTGTAACTTCCATAAACATCACTACCATAAGGTATAATTCTATTATAAAATTCCGTTTTAGTTATATCTGCACCCAATAACTGAGTAGATAAAACCAGATTAGTATTATCTGTTTCATCCTTTACAGCACTAATAACTGTTGTAACATTTGATGGTTTATCTTTACCAGTTCTTAATAAATCGGGTCTGTATCTTCCACCTCTTTGTTGAATTGAGAAATCAAAACTAAACCCGAGAGTTCCTAACGCTGATGGGGTAAAAGCTTGAGCATAACAGAAACCTTCTTCAGAAAAGTTACCAGAAGTAAATTTTCCGGCACGGAATACTCTTTCGTCATTGTCTCTTAATCCAAAACTGACTGTATCTGGAGGTACTCGTGTTGTATCAATTATTAGAGTATCTGATAATACCCAGGAATAAGCATCTTCAGTAAAACCACCTCTATATAAATATTCGCAGGGAGTAGCTTCTAAATATGTAATACCATCAAATAAGATTTCGTCAGTTTTTTTATCTCTTAATGTCATTCTTTGATGATACATACCGAAGCTCTTTGTTCTTTGAGTAGTTATTTGACGAGTAACTAAATTCCAATATGGATTAAATTCTAATTCTAATTCTCTGCCATCACCAAATAGTTGATTTACTCTGTCCTGGTCTATAGCAAACATTTTAAAATTATACAATCCTCCTAATTTATCCTGGTCAATAGAAGTAATTTCAAATTCAGATTTATTACCAATTGGTGCAGCTTTTGCATAAGAAGTAATGACATTGGTGCTTCCTATAGAACCGTCGTTTAGTTTAGCTTCTGTTGGCTGCATATAATCGCCTTCATCATAAGCTAATACTTTGTAGTAATAATCGACATTATTTATTATTTTTTCTGTTTTAACAGGGTCTTCGTTATACTCTATTTTGTAATTAGCATTATCATCACCCAAATCAATATATGTATGGTTATTGGTTAATTTCTTCATATAATTAGGTATGATATCAGTCCTTACAACTTCAGTATTCTCGAAATCAGGAAATATTAATTTCTCAAACATCTTGTGCTTAATATAATAATATACAGAATCCAATACAGCTTTCAAATGGACAGTATCTTTCATAACAATCTTAGGGTCAAGCGGAATCGCCCTGTCAATTACTCTTAGTGATTTGCCATCAACTATGATTCTTCTGTCAGTATGTTTTAAATTAATAGTATCCAATATATTAATAGTATCTATTTTAGTAATTGTATCTCTAACTCTATCAGGTATTGAATCTATATTAATGGTATCATTTATAACAAGTATCTGTTTTGAATATAGTAAGGGATTATAGCTTAAAAGTGCTTTGTCTAAATGAATTACTCCAATTAAAACACTATCTAACAATTCATGGTGAGGTTTTGATTTAAACATTCTCCCAGTTAATTCTTTAGGATTAAGAACGACTAAATCTTCCCGTTCTACGTTCAGATAAGGATTATGATACATTGGTAAATCATTTTCATTAACTAGTTTATTAAAATGTTCTCCCCAAGGTTTAGCCAGCAATGCTGTATCTATACTTGCAATAACAGGAAGATAACCTATTGAATCTAAAAAAGTAATTAAGGTATCTGGTTTAGCAGGCCATCTTTGTTTGTAAAAGTACATTCCATTTTGGTAGAAGGAACTTGGTTGATAAAAAACAACACCTTTGGCAACTCTCATCAACTTGATTGCAAATTGGTCAAGAGTTGGTGGATCCGTAGAATAATCATAAACAGGACCAGCAATCAGCAATGAATCAATCAATGGAAAGTCTGGACTTTCTCTGTCATTGCCTGCACGAACTACTGATTTGTTAAAAGGAGTAGGCATTTCCCATTTTGCAATCTGTTTCCAGCCAAATGGTCCTTTACCTGATGGATAATTAACAGATGAACTAATTTGGTCAATATCAAAAGTATCAAGATTACTTCTTCTTGCACGATATAAACGATACCCCAAAAAGTCCATACCTTTTTCTAAATCATCAACTCCTACTTCTGAGGTAGTATCCCAGGTAACCATAATAGCATTATTTAGTACTTTCCAACCTGCAATGCTTTTCTCCGGAGGAGTAGGTGCTCTGAAATTGTTATCATAAACAAATTGAGCAAATTTATCTTTGCGTACTAATTCTGCTAAATCAGCAGTTTTTCCGTCAGCTTCGGCGTTAATTGCAGGACGAGCAAGTATTAAACCGACAATGACTCTTACTGTATCCTGAGGAAGCATTGTAAAAGGTCCGGTTGCCATAAGTACACGAATATCACCGGGGTTTTCAGAAGCTCCGTCTCTTATACCATCAGACATATACATATATCTCGGGTCATCTTCTGTTTTGTCTTCATCAATTGGCCATCTATGAAATGTTTTAAGACCAAGTTGATAACGATTTTTAAAGAAGCGGGCATCTTTACGTAAAAAACCATTTAATGCAGGGTCAAATACCAATTTATCTATACATACTTCTTTCCATACATCAATAAGAGTATCTCTTCCATCAATTTTTACTGAATCTTTTACCCATCTCCATTCGTGTTCAATACACATAGCACAGAATTCAACAGTATTTCCTTTAATTATTGAGTCAATAACCTCTTCACATTGATATGCAGAAGGACTTTCAAGGAAGTCCATTCCGAAATATCCGAACCCTTTACCTTTTTCAGTTGTTGTCGGGTGTTCAGACCAAGCTACTGCTAAGTTTAAAGTATCTTCTTCGTCATAATATCTAACTTTATCGTTTTGTGCGCCAGCACTGGAATTACTGGTTAAAGCAATATCGATATCCATAACAGGAGACATCCAGCAATCTAATAAGGTATCTTTACTAAAATTAATAATATCATAACGGATAAAAATAAAATCTCTGTAATCGCCGAAACCCCAAGAATAGATAGTGTTTTCATATTGTAAACGCAAAGGATATCCCTCATCGCGTCTTCTTGTTTCGCCACCATCGTATCTGCTCAAATCAGTATCTTTGAAAACGCAGAAAATATCTTCTCCGGAAATAAAAGCCGGACCTTTTGGATAAAAAGATTTACTACGTGTTGCCTGGTCAAATATATAACGACCGAAGTAACGATTAGTCATTAATGTATCTTCTAAACTAATATCCCATATAGGCCAGTTAGGTCCCTCAGTACTTTTTAAAGGAGTACCATCGGACTTACGGAAATCAGTAGACAAATAAGTTCTGTATTTCTGATGGAATGCTGTTTCCTCTATTGCTTTGTCGCCATCTTCAATTCGACCTGGTACCATCCATGAGCTACCATTATTTGGATTATAAGTAACTTCAACATAATTTTTTATTTCCGGGCGGTCTGGTCTCATTTTGCGAGCAGCAAACCAGATACCACCACCGTAAAAATACTGGTTTTGAGAGCCACGTGGCCAATGTCCGCCACCTACACTTTGACTTACATTATGGCCAAAAATACCATAATTTGTCGTATAGAACTGAAAATTACTAACAGTATTTCTTTGTAAATCAGCTCCATATTGACCATAACTATAATTTCTTTGAATTTCATCTGCTTTGTTGTTATTTTTCTTATTTGGCTGCTTCTTTATTTCAGCAAACATAAGCGATGCAGATAAAAACAAAATGAAAGTTATTGCAATAAAATTAAATAATTTTTTATTTATCATTTTAACCTCTTGAATTCTTTATTATCAATATAAAAAAATTAGAATCTAAACATTAAACCAAAATAAACGACTCTTGGTGCCTGATAATTTCTTCTAAAAGCAGTAGATGTTTCTAAGTAATTAACGTAACTTTGATATTTTTCTGCCTGAGTAACAATGCCATTTTTATCATAGTCGGCATATTCACTATATAGACGATTACCAAGATAATCATACTGGTTAGCAGCAAAAGTTTCGGCTATTCCATAATTTGATTCTTTATAAAATAAAGTTGAACTAAAATATCCAGGTTCTCTTGAGAAGCTAACACCATCATCATCAGGGTCGCCGGTTCTGGTATAAAAGCCGGTAATAGCAGTTCTGTTAAATAAATTATTTATATCAACAAAGAATGAAATAGCAGTATTTCCTGCACCGTCACCGAAGTAATCTTTAAGCATAAAATCTTTCTGGAAACGCAAATCAGCCCTCCAAAAAGAAGGTCCTCTTTCAGTGTTAATTTCGCCCATCGGCTGTCCACCTCTATTTAACTTCGTATATGGTACGCCAGATTGAAAGAATCCGGAAAGATTAATAAAAGCATTTTCAAGTGGGTATATACCACCAATTGAAGGTCCTTGTTGTGAACCCCATGAAAAATTTAATACTAGATTTAATCTGTGAGTTCTGTCATTAGACATTACATATTCAGTTAATGGATATGCAGGTAATTCAGTATATGGTTCAATACTTGGCTGATAATAATCATCTGCTGAAGATGAAGTACCAATAACCTGTGCTAATGTATAATTTAATGTTATACCTAAATGGTCTGTGGGTAATGGACGCTTTCTAATTTCAAATTCAATTCCTTTTGAATTCCCATATTCAGAAATTGAATACTGCTGATATGGGTCTGGTATAGCATTAACATAAATTATAGCAATCAATTATCTGATATTTTCTCTTTAAATATATCTGCATATTA
>DAIOVK010000167.1:0-6462 GCA_036759045.1 Kapaibacterium sp. (SeqCode)
CTTATCACACTTAAATATACTCAATCAAACTCAATTTGCGTTGTGAATAATGGACATGTAATCGGAATTGGCTCTGGGCAGCAATCTCGTATATTATGTTCTAGTTTGGCACTCAATAAGGCAAACGTGTGGTATCAAAAATTGCAGCTTGATTATTCATTTATGAAAGAATGCACTGGCTTAAAGCGAACCGATTTAGACCAAATAATTGAACAAAAACGACAGGAAACTTTTTCAAATTCAATAATACTCAATGAATTGCCAAATAGTTGCTTGCTTTCCGATGGATTTTTCCCGCAAAAAGATAATATTGAATTAGCAGGTAAATATGGAATAAAGTTTATTGCTGCACCAATGGGTTCAGTTAGAGATAACGAAATAATCGAAACTGCGGATAAATTAGGTATAACATTTATTAATACTGGAGTAAGATTATTCCATCATTAATTTAAGAACTCCTTATGCATCGTAGTTTGTTATTTCGCAATTACGATAGTTCTGATATTAAAAATAATGTAATTTCATAAAATTGCATACATATAACTCCTAAATAAATTTAGGAGTTATTCTAATAATTAGATTAATTCCATAATTTATTATGGAGATTAAATGCGCAATTATTCTTAATAAGACAAATCTCCTAACTCCTTTATTATAGTTATGGGCACAGGAGTTCTGAAATAACAAAAGTTTTATTTGTATAAATAATACTTATCTCTTTACTTTATTTGGATTAAAGTATTCATTCCAAAGTTTGTTTAAATGGAATTCTTCTTCAAGATAATTTTGCATTTTGACCACAAATCTTGGTTGCCAAAAGTAGGTTGTATCCCGCAAAATATCACCATATTGATAGAATCTATAGTTCTGCCTGTCGGCATATTCAAAAGAAAAAGTAGGTGTATGTGGGTTGTATTCTATTAATTCGTTATTATAAAGAGGAATTATATCGTCAGTTGGCAATTCTTTGAATTTATATTTATTTAAACTTTCAATCACCTGCTCCCAAGAAGATTTCAGAGGTGAAATAGAATATAATTTTGACTCTTTAATAGTTTCAATTAGTGTTCTATCATCAAAGTCAACTTTCATAAGAATAAGAGTTCCATTCCATTTAACTGAATCGTATCTAAATTCAATTAAACAATGTGCCTGATTACTATTTCCATAAGGATGGGTAATCCAGATTCTATAAACCAAGCTATCATTAGAGGTTTCTGGATTAACAAGTCCAAGCAGCTTTTCCTTTTGCTTAGAAAAATGCCAATATACAAAAGGATAACCAGCAAAAGTAGCCAAAGAATCATATTTTGGAATGTCAATTGTCTTGTTACTTTCAGGTATTGGTGTTATCTTTTCTTTTAATTTGTTATAGTCTATTCGGTAGTAACAAGCAACAATAAGAAACATAAACACTGCTGTTAATAAAGTCTTAGTCAAAATCTTTTTCATAAAGAATAATTATTAGTAATTTAATTCACCAATTGCTTAGCCACAAATATACTGATTTTTTACATATTCAGTTATATAAGAACTTTAGATTCCGCGTTACAAATAGCATCTTTACTTGTCATTCTGACTTATACCTGAATTTATCTTGGTTTTCTAAAATAAGAGTAAAAAGGTATTTTTTTAGTTATTTGTAATTTGCGATTAGTTATTAATAAAAAAATAATTACCAAACTCTATTGACTAATAGCCTATAAACTATGTTTAAGATGGATTCTGACATTCGTCAGAATGACACTTAAAGTGATGTCATCTTCATTTAAATAAAGTATTTACTTTATCAGGTGGTTGCCAATAAAAATTTCATAATTCTCACTAAATACTTCCAAAAATAATTAGTTTTTATCCTATCAGTAAATTTTCTTTTGGCAGAGAATATCTGGCAAGAATCGGAGGATGTGCAAATGACAAAAGGAAAGTAAGAGTTCCGATTCTTCCAATAAACATAAGGAAAATCACTACATATTTACTTGACGTGTGTAAATAAAAAGTAAGATTGCGGGAAAGCCCAACTGTTCCTAAAGCAGAAGTCGCTTCAAAAAGTAAATCCATTGGATTTTTTAAAGGTTCTAAAAAAAGCAGGAGCATAAAACCGATAAATAAGATTGATATTGATGTAAAGACAATTAGTAATGATTTTCTAATCGTTTCCTCGGCAATCTGACGATTAAATATTTCTACTCTGTCCTTACCTTTTAGTAAATTCCATAAAGTAAGGAGGATAACAGAAAATGTTGCTGTTTTTATTCCACCAGCAGTAGAGCCGGAAGAACCGCCAACCCACATAAGAAATATCAAAATAACAACAGTTGTCGATGCTAAAAGTTCAGTAGGAACTGAATTAAAGCCAGCTGTCCTTGCGGTAATAGAAAGGAAAATAGAATGAATATATCTTCCGTAAAAATCAAAATTAGGATTTGCTGCAAATGGCTCAGAAAAATAAAATATTGTTGTTCCAAATATTATCAAGCAAAAGGTAGTAATAATCACAACTTTGCTTGAAATAGTTAACTGGTATCGAAGTCGTTTAGTTTTTCTTTTAAAGGGATTTAGCGTTGAAATATTGTTTATAACCGGGAAACCCAGCCCGCCCAGAACAATAAGAGACATTATGACAGCAAGAAAATTATAATTATATTGAGTAGAAGCATCCATTAAATTTAATTTAAATAGTGAGAAGCCAGCATTGCAAAAAGCTGAAACAGAATGAAAAACAGAAGTATAAATATAATTATAATTTGGAGAGGAAAAATTTCCGCCAAGTGAAAGATAAAGCAGAACTGCTCCAATGCTTTCAATTGCCAGTGTAAAAACAGTAATGCGAACTAGCAGTGTAGTCGCAGCTCCAATGCTGTCCTGGTCAAGCAAATCCTGCATCATTAGTTTTAATTTATAGCTGACACCTCCGGTAAGAAAAACGGCAAAAAATGTTGTTAAAGTCATAATCCCAAGTCCGCCTACCTGGATTAAAAGCATAATGATAAATTTGCCAAATGCAGTATAACAGCTTGATGTATCGACAGAAGTTAAACCAGTTACACAAACTGCACTTGTTGAAGTAAAAAGGGCATCAACGAATGATAGCGTTTTTCCATAAGGTACTGCTTTCGGAAGTAAAAGTAAAAATGTGCCTGTTAAAATAATCAGAGCGAAACTGATTACAAAAACAGTTCCGGGATTAAGTTTTATTTTTGATATAAATTCACTATGTCTGAGTCCTTTAGTAATAACGGAAAAAATAATTCCAAGAGGCAATATTCCCAGATATATAAGGGATATTTGAGATAAGTTCAAATGTGGCAATAGATTTGAGAATAGATTGAGAAATAGCTCTGGAAATACTAAATCAAAAAACAAAATTATTGCCAAAAGATTTTCAAACCAGCGGGATATAAGATAATTGTAAACATTTTTGTATAGTATTAGCCGAATAACCTCCTGAACTATAAAGAAAATTATTATAATTCTAATAATCACTTTAAAAAAATTCAATTCGTCTGGTTTTAAATAAAAACCTGTTACAGCAAGAATAGAAACTAATGATGCTATACCTAAAAATGATAGTATATAATTGAGCCAACTTATAATTTTGTTGTGCATACCTTTTTACTATATCACATTTTTTCTAATGTATAAGAATCTTTGCCATCTTTTATGGAATAACCTAAATCTAATAACTTGTCTCTTAAAATATCAGATTCCTTAAAATTCTTTTCCCGCCTCGCTTTAAGGCGTAATTCTGCTAAATCGACTATTTCCTGTGGAATAATGTTTTCTTTAATTTGTTTTTTTATATCCCAGGCAACAAAAATATTATTGATTTCACTGAAAAATATGATTAAATCAACTTTTTCGACATTTGACAAACTATCGGAAGTATGATTGTTGAGCCAACTAAAAAGAGAAGCAAGTGCTTTTGGAGTATGCAAATTATTTGCTAAATGACTAAACACTTCATTTCTAAGTGAATTAATTAATTCGGTTTTTAATGAATAATCAATTTTTTCCGGAACAAATTCCTGACCTTCAAATAAAGAATAAATAAAGTCCTGAACGCGTAATCTTGCTTTTCTTGAAGCTGTAATTCCATCAAAAGTAAAGTTAAAAACAGAACTATAATGAGCGGAAAGGATTGCAAACCGGATGTCTATTGGGTCTATGTCTTTATCCAATAAATCTCTTAAAGTGAAAAAGTTACCGGCTGATTTGCTCATTTTGGTGCCTTCAACTTCAAGAAATTCGTTATGGCACCAAACTGCTGTTGGTTCAACGCCATATCCGGCTTTGCTTTGAGCTATTTCATCTTCGTGGTGAGGAAATTTCAGGTCGATTCCACCAGTATGAATATCGAAAGGAAGCTTAAGTAAATCGGCTTCCATAGCGGAACATTCAATATGCCAGCCCGGTCGGCCATCGCATATTTGTTCATCAATTCTAAACTCCCAGTATGGTTCATCTTCTTTTTTTGCTTTCCAGAGGGCAAAATCGTTTGCCTGCTCGCGTTCATATTGGTCAGTGTCAATTCGAGTTCCGGCTTTAAAATTCTCAAAGTCTATGTTAAATAATTTTCCGTATTTGTCGGCTTCGTTCCATTTCATTACGTTGAAATAAACAGAGCCATTAGAAATGTATGCGAAACCATTGTCAATAATTTTTAATATAAGTTTTTGCATTGAATCAATATATTCAGTTGCTTTTGGCATCGCAAAAAAATGATTTAAATCAATACCAAGTAGGGAAATATCTTTTAAAAATTCATTTTCATAATATTTTGTGAATTTCAGTAAATTTTCAAGTGGGGAACTGCTCTGCTCACCCATTTCTTTTTTCCAAAGTTCGCTTCCGAGTTTGCTATCGCGAATAGTCTTGTCGTCAATATTAGTTATGTTCATAACCCAATTGACTTCATATTTGCCAACAGTTCTAAGCACCCTTTGCAATAAATCAGCAAAAAGAAATGCACGCATATTTCCTATATGAGCATAATTATAAACCGTGGGTCCGCAGGAATACATACGGACTAAATTTTCTTTTATTGGTTTAAATTCTTCAATTAACCTTGTAAGCGAATTATATAAATTTATTTGCATTTTAATTCTAATTAATTAAACTCAAATTTTTTTCAAAATTACGTAAATATTTGCTATGTTGAAAAAATATATAGTTGCCAATGACATCTTTACTTTTGTCGGTCATTCTGAAGAGTTGTAAAGGATCCAGAGGATAGTGGTTAAAAGAAATTTTTCTGGATTCTTCGCTTCGCTTCAGAATGACAGAGGTAAAATTATGTCATCTCCTTTTAAATTAAGCTCTTACTTTATCAGGGGGTTCGTAATGACATCTTTACTTAGTCATACTATCAACAAGCTGATAGTATGACTGAAAAGCACTGTTTCGGAATTACACTTTTAGTTATGTCATCACCATTTAAATGAAGCACTTACTTTATCAGGGGGTTCGTAATGACAAGATGTTATAGTAATGATGTTATTGGAATAAAAAATTATTTTTTTATTTGGATTGTATTTGTTTTCTTTATAATTTTGTAGAATGAAAAACGATATTAGTCGAATAACATAAATAAACAAATAAAATGGCACGATTAAAGAAAACAGAAGAAGAAATCAAAGCTGAAATAATAGAAGCAGCAAGGCATTTGTTTATGAAGTATGGTTTTTTTAAAACTACTATGGAAGACATTGCTAAAGCCGTAAAAAAAGGTAAAAGCACCCTCTATTATTACTATAAATCCAAAGATGAAGTATTTTTAGATGTAATTAATCAGGTGGCAAAATCCTTGCTATTCAATATCAGAGAAAAAGTAAATCAAATTAGCTCCGCTTCAGAAAAATTGCTTGGATATTTTGAGATATTAATTGAAGAAGTAAAGGGAGTTCTAGATTTATACCGACTTATTCTCGAAGAGCTAAAAGATAATGATTATTTATCAAAAAATATTGACCGCTTATTTTATGATAAAGATATTGAATTTCTCGAAAGCATACTTGTATTTGGCATTAACAGAAAAGAGTTCCTTTCGCTTGATATGAGCAATACAAAGAGTTTAGCCGAACTACTCATTATAATCAATCGTGACCTTATTTCTAATTATCTCCTGAAAAACAAACGAATCGAATGGGAGCAGTCTGTTAGATTTTTAAGCAGTATAATTCTAAGAGGAATAAGATAATTTAAATTTTTTTTGCAATTAATTCGACTAATATACGTTATTAGTTCTGTATTTGATTTAAAATGGTTATGAATGAAATGGAAATATGGAAAATAAATTCCGGATACTTTATTTTAAGTTGTTATTCCGAACCCCAAGATAAAGCAAGTGCTTCATTTAAATGTAGATGACATAACTAAAAAAAGCATTATGTTTAATAGTTAAGCAAAAATCCCCCCTACCCCCCTTTTTCAAAGGGGGGAGAAGAACTATCTTAGTAAGTC
>DAIOVK010000168.1:0-6459 GCA_036759045.1 Kapaibacterium sp. (SeqCode)
ATTCCTCACTTCGTATCGGAATGACAAATTAACATAATATTTATAAAAACAACTTAGTATAAATCTCCGAGATTTAGGACAACTTGCTTTTAAATTTGAATTAAAAATAATCTGATTATCTTTTCTATAAAAATTTTTCATTATTTTTTTTGTAATTTGCAATAAAAATATATTTGCTTTTTGTTTTCCAAACGAAAATTAAAAATGAAATATTCAAACGTAAGAGAAGAAGAACTCAAAAACAAAATCGCTCGGGATTATTTCTGGCTGTATGATTGCTCCAAAATTATTGGAAACGTGGATTTTTGCGTCTCTTTTCACCAAACGAAAAACCAGCTTTTTGAACACGAATCTTTGCTTTGGGCTGAAGCTAAACAAGGTACTTCTGATATTTATAAATCAATTACCCAACTTATTTTAACTATTGGGAAAGCTCGCACTTTCGATAGGAATCTTCCCCCTGCTATGCTCGGTGCTTTCGATTGCGAAAAAATCGCTTTCATTCCATATAGCGAAATTCACGATGTATTTTATATGAACGATTTTAACTGGAACGTTACTCCTTCCAATCACGATACAAAAGAATTTCAGTTTGTTGAAAATAAAGTAAAAAACATCATTGATGAGAAAGCATTGCTCTTTGATTTTGAAAAAGATGATAAAGAACTGATTAAATTCATAAAAAGTAATTTCGTTGTTGGAAAGTTCGGTTTAACAAAAATCAGGATTGATAAAAACAATTTTATGGTCATTTACAATAAATGGCTGCAAACAGTGAAACCAACTATTGCTGTAAATTGGGAAATCGCAAAGAAAAGCGGTATTATTGATGGCGATTTTTACCTTGCTGATTTGCTTTCTTACGAAAATGAATCTCTTAAGGAAAAACTCTTTGTTCTGCTCAAAAAAGACCACTATGAATTGGACAGAAAATTCGATGAAATGGGTATGTTCAGCTCCAGAACTACTACTTTTAATGACGGACAAAAGCAGCATAATCAGTTTTGGAATAAATACGAAAGACCGCCCCGCGAAGAATACTGGGACTATATTGTAGAGCGTCGCGATTTGCTCGTTCCACAAGACGTCAGGGAACGAAAAGGCAGTTTTTTCACTCCACAAATATGGGTGGAGCTTTCTCAAAAATATATTGCTGATGTGCTGGGTGAGAATTGGCAAGATGAATACTACGTTTGGGATTGCGCTGCTGGAACGGGTAATTTGCTTGCCGGGCTAATAAATAAATATAATGTCTGGGCTTCTACCTTGGATATGCAAGATGTGGAGGTAATGAAAGACCGAATTAAAAACGGGACAAACCTGCTTGAAGACCACGTTTTCCAATTCGATTTCTTAAATGATGATTTCGAAAAACTGCCTAAGCCGCTCTTTGATATTATTAATAATCCGGAAAAAAGAAAAAAATTAGTTATGTATATTAATCCGCCGTATGCGGAGGCGGGAAATAAAGATTCAAGGCAAAATAAAGCAGGAGTGAAAGAAACAGCAGTAAGCAAGAAGTATTATAATGAATTAAGAAAAGCCAGCAATGAGATTTTTATACAATTTCTATGGCAAATTTATACCAAATTTAAAGGTTGCAAAATAGCAGAGTTTTCTAAGATTAAACATTTGACTGGTTTAGATTCTTTTACATTCCGACAGAATTTTCTGGTAAAATTAGAAAAAGGATTTCTTGTTCCTGCTTATACTTTTGATAATGTAAAAGGTTCTTTTCCAATTGGTTTTAAAATTTGGAATACAGATTCAGAGCATAAATTCTCAAGTTTTAGTTTTGATGTTTATGATGAAAAAGGAAACAAGCTTTCCAACAAGAATATTTTAGATTATAATGGTTTGAAAAGGATAAATGATTGGTTACGATTTTTTTATAGCAATACAAACAAAAATGTAATTGGAGTAATGCATCACGGCAGAAATGATTTTCAAAGTGTTCGGGGTGTGCATATTAGTAGTTTTGATAATAAAGACCATACTTCAAAGGTAACGCCACTTAATTTACTTGTGCAAAGTATTTATTTTACAATACATAATTGTATTGAAGCAACCTGGCTAAATGACCGCGACCAGTTTTTATATCCAAATGACGGCTGGAAAGCTGACACTGAGTTTCAAAACGACTGCCTTGCTTTTGCTTTATTCCAAAGCCAAAACAGGATTACATCAAAAGAAGGAATAAACCACTGGATTCCATTTACAGAGCAGGAAGTAAATTCCAGAGAAAAGTTTGAAAGCAACTTTATGTGTGATTTTATAAGAGGGAAGTATAATTATGATTCTTCAGAATTAGGCATATTTTCATCACCTTTAACAGATGTTTCTACTCCTTCCCAAGTTCAACTTGGGAAGGAGAATATTGTAGTATTTTCAACTGAAGCCCAAGCAGTTTTCGATGCCGGCAAGGAACTTTGGAAATATTATCACGCACAGCCCAAATGCAACGTAAACGCATCACTTTACGACATCCGAGAGCATTTTCAGGGGCGAAACGAAAAAGGTAAAATGAACAACAAAAGTAATGATGAACGGTATATGGAATTAATCAGCATTTTACGCGAAAAATTAAAATTATTAGCAAAGAAAATTGAGCCGAAGGTCTATGAATATGGCTTTTTGAAGTAGTAACAAATTATATACTTACTTTATCAGTAAAAAACAAATAAAGAAATGAAGTCAAAGGAATTAGTAGCGATAAAACCGAAAATAATCGAAAATAACGACTGTAATTTCAAATATGATTTTAATTTACTTATGCCTAAGGAAGAGCGGGAACGAAAAGGCAGTTTTTTCACTCCACAAATATGGGTGGAGCTTTCTCAAAAATATATTGCTGATGTGCTGGGTGAGAATTGGCAAGATGAATACTACGTTTGGGATTGCGCTGCTGGAACGGGTAATTTGCTTGCCGGGCTAATAAATAAATATAATGTCTGGGCTTCTACCTTGGATATGCAAGATGTGGAGGTAATGAAAGACCGAATTAAAAACGGGACAAACCTGCTTGAAGACCACGTTTTCCAATTCGATTTCTTAAATGATGATTTCGAAAAACTGCCTAAGCCGCTCTTTGATATTATTAATAATCCGGAAAAAAGAAAAAAATTAGTTATGTATATTAATCCGCCGTATGCGGAGGCGGGAAATAAAGATTCAAGGCAAAATAAAGCAGGAGTGAAAGAAACAGCAGTAAGCAAGAAGTATTATAATGAATTAAGAAAAGCCAGCAATGAGATTTTTATACAATTTCTATGGCAAATTTATACCAAATTTAAAGGTTGCAAAATAGCAGAGTTTTCTAAGATTAAACATTTGACTGGTTTAGATTCTTTTACATTCCGACAGAATTTTCTGGTAAAATTAGAAAAAGGATTTCTTGTTCCTGCTTATACTTTTGATAATGTAAAAGGTTCTTTTCCAATTGGTTTTAAAATTTGGAATACAGATTCAGAGCATAAATTCTCAAGTTTTAGTTTTGATGTTTATGATGAAAAAGGAAACAAGCTTTCCAACAAGAATATTTTAGATTATAATGGTTTGAAAAGGATAAATGATTGGTTACGATTTTTTTATAGCAATACAAACAAAAATGTAATTGGAGTAATGCATCACGGCAGAAATGATTTTCAAAGTGTTCGGGGTGTGCATATTAGTAGTTTTGATAATAAAGACCATACTTCAAAGGTAACGCCACTTAATTTACTTGTGCAAAGTATTTATTTTACAATACATAATTGTATTGAAGCAACCTGGCTAAATGACCGCGACCAGTTTTTATATCCAAATGACGGCTGGAAAGCTGACACTGAGTTTCAAAACGACTGCCTTGCTTTTGCTTTATTCCAAAGCCAAAACAGGATTACATCAAAAGAAGGAATAAACCACTGGATTCCATTTACAGAGCAGGAAGTAAATTCCAGAGAAAAGTTTGAAAGCAACTTTATGTGTGATTTTATAAGAGGGAAGTATAATTATGATTCTTCAGAATTAGGCATATTTTCATCACCTTTAACAGATGTTTCTACTCCTTCCCAAGTTCAACTTGGGAAGGAGAATATTGTAGTATTTTCAACTGAAGCCCAAGCAGTTTTCGATGCCGGCAAGGAACTTTGGAAATATTATCACGCACAGCCCAAATGCAACGTAAACGCATCACTTTACGACATCCGAGAGCATTTTCAGGGGCGAAACGAAAAAGGTAAAATGAACAACAAAAGTAATGATGAACGGTATATGGAATTAATTGGTATTTTACGTGATAAATTAAAATTATTAGCAAAGAAAATAGAGCCAAAGGTTTATGAATATGGTTTTTTGAAGTAGTTGCGATTGACCACATATATAATAAAACTGGCATTCCGATACGAAGTGAGGAATCTCACAAGTTGTTGATAACACAGAATTTGTATTATATGAAAAAGATGACCAACATTTTCAAAATGTTGGACATCTGGCTTTTTAACCTTTTGTAAAGTTTTATAAGAAAACGTAAAGATATCATTGGCAAGCGAAGAGAAGAATCTCACAACTCCTTTAACTTTTGCAAAGTTGGGAAACTTTACAAAAGTTAATGTCATGCTATCAGCTTGCTGATAGTATGACTTAGAAAAGATGTCATTGGTAAGCGCAGCGAAGAATCTCACAACAACTTGCTAACACCCAAACTTTCACAAAGTTGGAAAACTCGTGCGAAAGTAGTAAGAGTATCTTTTGCTTTGTGAAAGTTTCTTAACCTTTCGTAAAGTTTTGTGAGGTAAAGTAAAGATGTCATTGGTAAGAGAAGCGAAGAACCTCACGTCCTTGTTATCACAGAGTTTGAGATTTCTTTATTCTATTCAAAATAAATTATTTACCATTTTTATCCCACCTCTATCTCCTTATCTACACTAATTTCTTCAAGGAAATATTTGTCGTGGGAAACTACGATTAATGTGCCATGATATTCATTTATTGCTGAAGTGAGGATTTCGGTGTTCTGTATATCTAAATTGTTTGTCGGTTCATCTAAAATAAATAAGTCTGGTGCTTTATTGCTAATCATCAGGCAGCAAAGAAGCAGACGCATTTTTTCACCACCGCTTAAATTGCCGCAAGATTTATCCCAAAAATCGCTGTTGAAAAGGAAGCGGAACAATCGTATTTTGATTTCGTGTTCCTCAAGATGCTCAAAATTATAGCGTTGTGCCTGCTCATAAACTGTAAGTGAGTTGTCAATCAAGGAATACTCCTGGTCAATATAAACAGATTTAACTTCTGCGAGCTTAATTTCGCCAGAGGTCGGTTGCAGCTGTCCTAAAATAATTTTAATTAATGTAGTTTTTCCTGAACCATTCGCTCCTTTAATATTTAACCGCTCACCGCTTCCGATTTGAAAACTCAGGGGATTTATCCATAAGTTATGTTCTTTAAATGCAAAATTTATATTTTCGGCACTTACTAAAATTTTTCCATTATGCAAAGTTGAGCTTTCAAAATTCATTCGTATTTTATCATAAGCATATAGCTTTTGCCGAACAGCAGTGATTTCATCGGAAATTTCGCTAATTTTTTCCTGATGTATTTCTTTTAAACGAGTGGAACTTTGCTCTGCTTTATTTTTCAAGGTCTTTTTTAATATTTTGGGCAGCCCGGCGTTTTCTTGTTTTTTCTTTCCGCGTGCATCAGACCTTTGTTTTCGCTCTATTGTGTCATGCTCAATCTTTTTTGCTTTTCTCAATGAACTTTCAGTGTTCTTTAATTTTTCTGAAACAGCATTAATCTCAATGCTTTTCTGTTCTTTGTAAAAATCATAATTACCTCCATAAAGCGTTATACTATGCCTATCAAGTTCATACACCAGATTTAACATTTGAAGCAGAGTCCTGTCGTGGCTTACAACAATGAGTGTTTTCGTAAATGATTGAATAAAATTATAAAGAACTTCTCTGCTTTGCAAATCTAAGTGGTTTGTAGGTTCGTCAAGCAGAATAATTTCCGGCTGGTGAATTAAAATACCAGCAAGAAAAATTTTAGTTTTCTCTCCTCCGCTTAAATTATTCATTTTTTGCATTAAAGAAAAATCCTGAAGTCCCCAGAAAGTCAATGCTTCTTTGCTTCTTTCTTCAATCGTCCAATCATCACTAAGTATTGCCAAATGTTCTTCAGAAAAATCACCATTAAGGATGTTATGCAAGGCATTAATCTTTTTGTCTATCTGCAAAGCAGCAGCTATTGTGCATTCATTATACTGTCCAAAATGCTGTGGCACGTAATACGGCTTTGAACTGCAAATGACATTGCCTTTGCTTGGCTCTAAAATACCGGCAATAATCTTCATTAGAGTAGATTTGCCAGTGCCGTTATTACCGATTAAAGAAACTTTTTCAGAATCTTGGCAGGAAAAATTAATATTATCAAAAAGAATGTCTTTATTTTGATGGCTATATGTAAGATTTTGAACTG
>DAIOVK010000169.1:0-6436 GCA_036759045.1 Kapaibacterium sp. (SeqCode)
AAACGTTTTATTACTAATTAAATCTTTCAATTACGTAAAATTGGGAGAGTTAGAGATTATTTAAATAGAGATAACATCACTAAAAGTGTCATTCTGACGATGTCAGAATCCATCTTTAAAAATAGTTTTTATAGGTCATTAGTCATTTGTCATTTGTATTTTTACTAACAACGAATTACCAATGACTAATAACTAATAACCATAAACAATTAACAATTAACAATTAACAATTAACAATTAACAATTAATAATTAACAATTAACTTTCCTTTATTCTTTTCTTGAGATTATTTTAGAGATTTGGCTTACCAAAGAAACCATCTTTGAATAATTCATACGCTTAGGACCAATTAAACCAATGGAGCCGGTTGCCTGACCAATCTGATAATTAGAAAGTACTAAACTATAATCATCAAGGAGTTCGTTATTCATTTCTTTTCCAATAAGAATTTGGAAATCGCTTTCACGGTTTTCATACTGAGAAAGAATGTGAATGATAATGTCTTCATTTTCAATTAGTTCCATAATCCCACGCACTTTGTCAACATCATCGAACTCAGGTTCATTAAGCAATTGCTTAGTTCCAGCTATATGGATTCTTTCCATAGTGCTGTATCTATCAAAAAGCAAATCAACAGAATCGACAAACAATCGGAATAAAGTAGGATTTGGAGTCTCAATATCAGAAATCAAAGCACTAAAATTATCTTTAATAAAATTGAGCGATTTTCCACAGATTTTTTCATTGATTAGTGATGAAATTTCATCAAGATGGTGGTGGTCAAACTCCGTATCTGCTTCCAATGTTGCGGTTCTTACAATATTTGAATCAAGTGCAATAATAAAAAGCAGTCTGGTTGAAGAAATCGAAACTAATTCAATTTTATGAACAATAAGATTTGTTATAGTTGGTATCTGGACAATTGCTAAATATTTGGAAAGCAAACCAAGTAGCTTGGAAGCATCTTTTAAAACGTTTTCAGTGGGTACGTTGCCGAGAGTTTGTTTCAGTGCAAGTATTTCTTTTTCAGTTAGATACTGGATATTCATTAGCGAATCAACATAGAAGCGATAGCCCTTGTCTGTTGGAATTCTTCCTGCGGAAGTATGTGGATGGGCAATATATTCCATTTCTTCCAAATCAGACATTATATTGCGAAGTGTTGCAGGACTTAATTTCAACTCACGTTCCAAATATTTTGAAAGAGTCCTTGAACCAATAGGGCTAGCCTTCAAAATATAAAGCTGAATTAGTGTTTGCAAAATCATCTGCTCACGCTCATTCAAAATATTATGTGTATCGCTTAGTGTCATTTCCTGTCTAAAAATTTCTCCTTCAATTTTATTGAGACGATTGAAGGCACAAAATCACTTACATCTTTGCCGTAACTTGATAATTCGCGAATTATTGATGAATTTAAATATGTATATTTTTCGTCTGGCATTAGAAAAACAGTATCAATCTCATTTGCAATCTTTTTATTCATTAAAGCAATTTGGAATTCATATTCAAAATCTGAAACTGCCCTTAAACCTCGGATTAATGCAGTTGCTTTATGACTAATTGCAAAATCAACGATTAGCCCTTTGACCAATTGAACTTCTACATTTTTAAATTCTTTTAGCGCATCTGTTGCAAATTCAAAGCGTTCCTCCATCGAAAAAAGCGTTTGTTTCTTTTGGTTTATTGCTATTGCTACTATTATTTTATCGAATAGCTTTGAAGCACGTTTTATTACATCTATATGTCCAAGCGTTATTGGGTCGAATGTTCCGGGATATACAGCAATTTTTTCCATTTTTTTATCTTTTATCGTTTCTTATACTTATAAAAACTATAATTTACAAAAATATAAAGGAAGAAAAAAACTATTAGTGATTAATGATAAGTGATAAGTGAGGTTTTCACAAAAATCAATTCATTTCATTACCCAATAACAATTAACAATTATCTACTATATTAAAAATAATACATTTATTAATAACAACTTCAGAACTCTTGATGCCTCGTAGTTTGTTATTGCGCAATTAATATAGTTCAGATATTAAAAAAAATATAATTTCACAAAATTGCAAACATATAACTCCCAAATAAATTTGGGAGTTATTCTAATAATTAGATTAACTCCATAATTTATTATGGAGATTAACTGCGCAATTATTCTTTACGAGGCAAATCTCCTAACTTTTTTATTTCGTTATGGGGTCAGGAGATCTGAATTAACAATTAACAATTAACAATTTTCAAATAATTCATTATGTATTTTTTTTGCAATTTCTTCTGAATAATCCGGTAATACAGCTGCTATTAAAGAATTCTTTGTAAAACCAATGAAGAGGCAGTTATCGTTTACCTTAAGTAACTCATTAAAAACTATGTTATATTTCTCTTTGTCAGAATTTAAAATATCATTGCCACAAAGAACAATTAAATTCACATCAGCCAGTTCAATTAGTATGTTGCCTGGTAATTGTTCTGAAAAAAACTTTATGTCCGAATTTTTTTCAATTAAAAAAGTAATCCGTGAAATAGATGAGGATTGAAAGTAAATTTTAATTCCTCTTCTTTTAAAAAAATTAAGAAATTTATTGGAATAAAAGTGAATATTGGTTTTTGAATTGAATTTTAAATAGCAATACATGCATTCTTTTTTAAGAACTATTGATTTGAAATCGGATTGACTTTTTTTGCTTTCCGAATATATTAAAGTACCCTTAACATTTGTATTAAAAGTATTTAAAATACGCACTGGAATATTTTTGGACAAAGCAGGAAAAATTGTGTCCGGATGAACAACTTTAGCTCCAAAAAAAGACAACTCTTTAACTTCATCGAATGAAATTTTCTCTATTAGTTTAGAATTTTTTATTATCCTTGGGTCAGAAGTTAAAATTCCATCAACATCAGTATAGATTTGAATTTCATCAGCATTTAAGCAAGAGCCAAGAATAGCAGCTGACCAGTCGGAGCCACCACGCCCAAGAGTAGTTGTTTTATTAAATAAATCTGATGCTATAAATCCTTGTGTTATAACTAAATTGGTGCTTTTGTCAATATTTCCTTCAATTCCATCAGTTGTAGTTTGTTGCAAGTCCTCACTTTTTTGAACGTAATTTCCATTTTTATAATTTAATTTTGTGAAATTAAATTTTTCCTTCTGCGATGAAATACCCAATTCAGTTCCAATAATTTTTAAGGCATTTTTTTTTGTTTCTTTCATTAAAACTTTAGCAGAAGTGAAATTGCTATTTGTTTTTATTACTTTTCTTGCATCAATTAAAATTGGTTTTAGGGAATTTTCTAAACATAAAAAATGAAAAATAGTAGTTGAAAGCAATTCTCCAAAACTTGCAGCTCTATCTAATGAACGGGGGCTACATTCTTTTAAACGGTGGACTCCATCGGCAAGTTTACGTAATTCATTGCAATATCTTTTAATAAGAACAGATGAATAATTGCGAAATAATTCGTTGCGATATAACTCGCAACATAAATTTATATGATAATCCTCTACTTCATCTATTGTCTTATTTGGAAATTCAGCAGCTCTATTTGCAGCATCTGTTATTAAACATACTAATTTATCTGTCATTCCGGAGCAAGCAGAAAGCAAAACAATTTTTTTTCCTTCTGAACTTTTTACAATTTTCAATACCTCCTGCATAGATTTTGCGTCTTTGACTGAGGTACCGCCGAATTTCATTACAATCATAAAATCTCTAATTGACTTGATAGATTTGCTTTATTATCTTTTCGGAGCAAAAATCTTAATGTTAAATACATTAACAGGAATGAGACAAAAACGATGGCTCCACCCCAGAACCAATACGGCAGAAGAAGATACTGAGACATAACGTAAGTATCGGAAGAAAAAACCTGCCCGTTCACTGTGCCACCGCCGGTAAATAAGTATCCTATATTCATATACAAACTTGCAAACGCCTGCACTCCCAGAAAACGTAACGTGTTTTGTTGCCAGGAATCGTTTGCTTTAAGTGCAATAATAAATAAAATTATTGCAAAAAGTAGTACTATACCGACACCGAACCAAGAGCGGACCCATAAAATAACGGATATTGCAAAAAATATGCTTAAAAGTAAAAGGACTAATCTTGCCCGTTTAGCTGAATTTGAAAGTAGAATTAAAAAAGTGCCGGCTATTGTTGGTCCGAGTGGCCCCGATGCAGCTACAAAAGCATTTGAAAGCCCACCAAAAAATAAAGGACCTGAAAATGATGCTAAACCAGAACCATTTTCATATATTTCTAAACTATGAAAATTTCCACCCATAATAAGTGCAGCTATCCCGTGTCCCATCTCATGAAACCAGGTGCCGAGAATGGTGAAAGGATATAGCACAGTTCTGCCAAAATCAAACTGCCAAACCACACCTGTCATTATAGCAAACCCATAAATGATTAGTATTGATATTTGACTCCTGTTCTCTGCTTGTGTTGTCATTTTATTTAGAATTCAATTGAAATAATGTTAGTTTCCGGGTTAAAGCTTGTTGGAAATTGTTTGAGTGGCTTCTCTGCTGGTCCTGTAACTATTTTTCCATTATTATAAGCATCAAATGAGGAGCCATGACAATTGCATTTTATTTCTTGAAATATCTTTCCTTTCCCAGTGGGTAGTTCGGTTGTATAATTTCTCATAATACAATGCTCATGGGTGCACATTGCAGAAAAGGAGACGAAAGTATTTATATCTATTCTAACCACAATAACCGGAATTCCGTAATTTAATTTCCCAAAATATTTAAGGATACCCCAACCGATTCTGTTTAATCTTGTTTTGTTTATCTCATCTTCGTCATCAATGCAAAATTCTTTGGTTACTCCGGAAGAAGTTGGCTGCTTCTGCATAAACTCCTCGCAAGATGATAAACCAAACAGCAATGCACCTGAGCCAATTCCAAGCAATCGTATGTTATCTTTTAAAAAATCTCTTCTTGATTGATTCATTTATGATTCTTAAATTAAGCATAAAAAAACTATTTCATTAAATTATAGAACATTAATGAATAATTTACATATTATTTCTTAATACGAAATTAAAAAAAAATTGCTACTTTTTTACCTTGTTTTTTTGTAATTGGCTTTTTTATTAAATCAACTTTTTTAGTTGTAGTACTTATTATGTAGTGCTTGACCACAATAATTTTATATTTTGAGTGTCATTTCAAACCCCTAAATATAGCAAGTTCTTTATTTAAATGGAGATGACATCACTAAATGCTTCATTCTGGCGAATTTCAGAATCTATTTTAAAATTATTTTTATTGGTCATTAGTCATTTGTTATTAGTCATTAGTATTTTTACTAATAACGAATTACCAATGACTAATGACTAAAAAGCAAGATGGATTCTGGCATACGCCAGAATGACAAGTAAAGATGTAATTGGTAACTCCATAATTAAGCACTTGCTTTATAGTGGTTTCAGAATAAAAATCTCTAAACATACTTCACACTTGCAAAGCGGCGTTTTATACCTTTTTTGAAATTAAACTTCGGATAGCCGTAAATAACAATGATGCCCTTCTTATCTTCTTTGCGAATACCGTATTTTTTCTGTAACAATTTACTGTATTGGAAACAATAACCGGAAAGCCCGATAAAGCAGGTTCCCAGTCCAAGAGACTGAGCAGCAATAACTGAGTTTGTTGCTGCAATGTAAGGGTCGGCTGGGTCAATAAATTCTGAGCCGTAAAAATATATAACTAAAGGAGCTGAATAGAGCAGCCAGTCAATTCCTTCTTTCTTCTTTTCAAGATAAGTATTAATAACTGGTCGAATAAAGTTTTTTAGTGCTAAATAATCACCTTTGGAAATAAAAGGGCGAAGTAAATTTAAAAAAAATGGTTTATAAAATGTTCCCTGCTTTTTTAATTCATCAATCATTTCAAAAGCAAGAGTCCTAACCTTTTCTTTGCCATTAACGACAAGTAATTTTACTTCAGAAGGGGGCAATCCCATTGGAGAAGTAGCAGTAGCTTCTAAAATTTTTTGCAAAATATCCTCAGGAACATCCTGATTCTTAAACTCGCGAATACTTCTTCTTGATTCGAGCAATGCTAATAATGACTCATAATCACTTCTGTCATTTTTCCCATTTAGTTGATAAAAGTCGTCCATACTAATATCACGCCCGGATATTTCTATACAATCAAAAGGACAGGCAGCAACGCATTGTCCACAGCCAATACAGCCAAGCAAACGGCTTTGGTCAATTTTTACTTTACCATTTTCCATATAAAGTGGATTTCCTTTGCATATTTCTACGCAAATACCACAGCTATTACACTTAGAGTAATCAATTCTAATACTGGAATTTTCAGAACAACGACCAAAATCTAAACTCATAACTTTTCTCTTCTATATATTTTAATCTATAAATTATATATAAGTATTCTATTTAATTACGCTTTAAA
>DAIOVK010000170.1:0-6427 GCA_036759045.1 Kapaibacterium sp. (SeqCode)
TTAACAATTTTCCACCTTATTCAACTGTCCAATTTTTGGGGAGCACCGCAAATATTTCAAAAAATAAATAATCTATTTCTCAAAAAAAGGAGAAAACAATGAAAACAAAAATTTTACTCTTAATCGCAACAACACTACTTTTTGTTTTGCAAAGCTACTCTTGTTTAAGCAAACAAGATGATGACCTTATTTGGGAAAAGTTATTAGAAAACACAGAATGTAGAGGTGCAAAGTTTACTCCAGATGGAAGCAAAATAATTGCGGTTAGTGGTGGCTATATTTTTATTGTAGATACAGAAACTTCTGAAATCCTTTATAGATTTGAAGAAATAGCAACTGCTGAATACTATACTATTGAAATATCGAAAAACCAACCATTATTTGTTGTAAGAAATGGAGGAAATAATCTCTACTTATTCAATTACGAACAAAAAAAACAAATTAAAGAATTAGGGTTCGGTTACTTTTTTTCTTTCTCTGGCGACGGAAAATATATAGCAATTGGCCTTGGAAATGAAACTCCTTACAACCTAAAAATATATGATATAGAAAAAGACAGTATAATAGAATCTAAATATTTATCTCAGTATTTTATGAATAATGTAAGTGCAGTAGAATTTTCTGATGATGGAAAATACCTTGCAGTAGCTTATAGTGGTTACCAAATTGAAAACCAAAAATATGAATATAGTAGTATTTTAGCTTTATTTAATACAGATGATTGGTCTTTGGTAAAGAACCTGAACTACGGAGAATCTGGAAAAGTTGCTGATTTAGCATTTTCACCAGATGGAAGCAAACTTGCAGCTACTTATATAGAAGGTGAAGCAAAAACTATAATTTGGGATATGACAGATTTTTCTGAAAAATGGAGATATAACGGCGGTGGTATAGCAATACCTGCAGCATCAATTAGTTTTACTAATGATTCAAAGAACTTATTAATTTCTAATAGAAGTAAAATTGCAGACCATACTACTGAAATATTTAATTTAGATAGTAATAAAATTATATATATATATTACTATAGTATGAGATCAGGTATTGATATATCAAATAATAGTAAATATATCTGTAGTCCTCTTATTGGATTAAGATTATACAAACTCCAAGTTATTACAAATATTTATGAAAAAAAAAATAATATTTTTTATATTATAATTGGAAATAATGTTATTGATATTTCAGAAATAAATATAGAAGAAATTTTAAATATTTCTATTTCAGATATTAATGGTAAAGAAATAATTAATTACACAAAAACTCAAATAAAAACTGATGGAAATAATATTTATATTGATGAAAATCATTTATTATCAGGTGCTTATTTCTGCACAATAAAAACAAGAAATAAAGTAATAACAAAAAAATTTATTGCTAGTAAATAATTTAAGGAAATGCAATGAAAACAATTAAATATATTTTTGCTGTAATAACAATATCTATATTATTACAAAATTCTTTATTCTGCCAAGACAATGAGCCGGAACAAGTCAAATTATTATACAAAGGTGATTCAGTATATCTAAATAGTCAACACCCAGATTTTGTCCAAAATGAGTTCATTCTTGGTTGGCACTGGGGAGGAAGCAAGAAAATTTCACAAGCATTGGATATGAACCAATACGATGCTGAATATTATCAAGATACATCTTTTATGAACGACAATGTTTACTCTATTTTAAAGCCGGAACATATTTGGACGCATTATGACAATACTAATATTATGAATACAAAAGGAATAGTTTTTGAACCAACATTATTGATTAATAAAAATGACGACCCAAAAGTATTAAAGACAAGAGTAGGTGACAAAACTAATCCAGTTTTTGGTTTCCAAAAAATAAAAGGATATATCAGTAACGATTCAAATTACGCGAACTATAGCAGATTAATTATTAGAGATTCACTTGCCAACGAGGTGATTTTAGATGAGCCATCTCATTCTTATACATTATTTTATCAAAATCGTGGTTATGATGCATTTGATTCTAATTCAGTAAAATATTTTGGTTATGGATGGTATATCTCAATTAATTTAAAAAGAATAAGCAATGCAACTGGAAATCCAAACGATACTATATTGAAAATAGAATTGCCCTATAAAGTAGGTCAAGATACAACAAACTATTCTATTCGATTTGACAGCATACCCTGTTTATCTCCAGATTCATCATATTTCTTACCTAATAGCCGCGGTTTAGTCCAGAAGCTAAGATATGTTGCTGAAAAACCATACGAATTTTATGTTTTTCGTTCGATGCTTCCTTACGATACAAGCATTACTATTTCTGCATTTTTTATTTGTGATAGATTTGATATTAATAACCACCATTTAAAACATTATATAAATTCAGCTGATAATTCTCAAATAGATTCATTAAAAATCAAAGTAACCTATTTAGGCGGCTGCGATTTGGCAATAGATAACATTGTCTATGAAACACCAAATACTCAAAATTTACGTTGCGGTTACTACGATTCGCAAATAATAACAAGCTATCAAAACGGTTTAAATCAATACAACCAACCTCAATATACAAGCAAAAACATAAAATTATTCAGATTCAATCCTCACGTAGAAGGGCACATACAGAACTGGTGCGGCGAG
This sequence comes from Kapaibacterium sp. (SeqCode), assembly GCA_036759045.1. Lineage (GTDB taxonomy): Bacteria > Bacteroidota > Ignavibacteria > Kapaibacteriales > UBA2268 > JAAYJM01. Next base: position 2,612 of record DAIOVK010000170.1, read on the forward strand.
CGTTATGTCAATAAACTTGTAGGAAACATAAATTCATCAGAAAACAATTGTTTTTTTGCCAAATTATTTGAATACTATGTAAATCCACCTAATCGCTGGCTTGGAATGTATCAATTCAACAATTTAACAGCAGCACCTTATTGTTGGCAGACTAATATGTTTCATGATAGAGTAAATAACTCTGTTTTAACAATGGGAATTGCTTTTGGCAGAGAAGGTCGTTTTACTAAAGACAGTTTAAATTCAGAGTATGAACTTTGGCTTTACGGTTCAAATAATAACAGCGTTTCTATAAGTGAAATGCTGACAAAAAGTGAAAGCGAATATTCATATATCATTAACCGTAGCAGTTCTTCAGTGCAAAAAAAGCATGAAAGTAAGATATATGAATATTATGCAGGGCAAAACAGCGGATTTATATTTTCTGACAAATTCTGGTGGGCACAAAATTTTATATTAAACGATTGGCATTGGAGCAAAGATAGTGCTTCTCATACAACTTACAGCAAAATTCCATTAGATTCCAGACCTTTAACTGGTGAAGAACTTAGATTAAGTTGCTGGAATGCCTTAATAATGGGAGCAAAAGGTTTATTTTATGATGGTCCAGATTTTAACGATGATTCTATTGATAATGACCTTTCAAGTGACCCTAAAACTTACTCAAACACACGTCTTCAACATTATAACCATGCGAAAATATTTGAACCAAATATTGATTTTGATTATATGAGTGATGAGGAATTTTTAGATTCAGATAATCCTTATATTGGAGGTGATTTTATTAGTTCAATATACGAGCCAAACTCTCTTTATGCTAAGTTACAAAATAAAGACAGCATAGCATTTAATATGGGAACAACCCAAGATAAACTTTATATAGGACGAAGAAGTTTACGTTTAGAGCTAAAGAAAATTCACGACCAAATCCGCCGTTGCGAAGATGAACTTATGAAATTGCGTTTGGTGGCATGGATGGGCAAAGGTTACAGATTATGGAATAATCACCACCCCGACTACCCAGACGACAGCACTTTCAGAAGATTTCTTGCTTGGGACGAAGCAAATAATAGAATAGATACAACAAGGTTTGCGAGTAATAAAATTTAAAATAATTCAAATTTTCTTGAGACAAAAAGCGAAAAAATGTGTTTTTATATTTAAGAATTGTGTAAGTTTGAAAAAGATAATAAAAATATGGAAATAAATAATTTGAGCGCCAATGCATTTGGCATTGAAATTTTTTATTTGAAAATTATTTTGGAGTATTAAAATGAAAAAATTAGTGTTGTTTGTTGCTCTACTGCTTGCTACGATAACTTTGCAGGCAGGTGAATTGGTGTTCCACTGGAATAAGATGGCTGAAAGCAAGGTATATGACCTTGAATTTTATCCGGATAACAATTACTTCATATTGTGTACGGCTAATGATATTCAAATTAGAAACACAGATGATGGTGAAATTTTTAAAACTTATCAGTTCGGTGCTACTGATATTGAATTTACACCTGACAGTAGCAAAATTCTGCTAATCTTAACAGGAGAAGAAACAGGTAGAATTCAAATAAGAAATACCTCAGATATGAGCATGGTTAAGGAATATACTTTGCCAGCTGATTCAAATGGCTTATATCATTTTTTTGAAGGCATTGCTGTTGACCCTAAACGACCGTATTTTTATACTGTAACAACAAGAACTGGTGAAATTGAGCCAGGTAATTGGTTTACAGAAAGAAAAATATTAGTTTTAAATTATGAAACGATGGAAGTAGTAAACGAGCTAATACCATCTGAACCTATTAATGTCAATAAGAAACTTATTGCAATATCAGTCGATGGAAAATATTTAAGCGTTATAAATCAAGGTGAAAGTTATATAAAAACTTTTGATTTAAACACACAAAAAGAAGTGCAATCATTTAAAGTATGTGAAAGTTATACAGGAGGTAATAGTGGTGCACCAGTTTGTATAAAATTTTCAGAAATAAATTCTGATAAAATATATTTTTCTGGTAACTTTCCACAAAGTGTTGATGATCACTATACACATTATGGCTTATTTGTTTATAGTATTTCAGAAAATAAAATCATTGATTCTTCTTTTGGAGTAGGAAGTGAAACAGTTTACCCAGGCTACTTTACATTTATTGATAAGAACGAAGAACGAATGATTTATACTAATGGTTTACAAATGTTTGTAATTAATTTATTTAAACATATAAAAGAAATAACTGGTGGAATATATTATATTAACAAGCAAATATTATACTCAAAAAGTAATGATATTATTTTAGGACGAGGAGGTGAAAACTATATTACAAAACTAACTTATAAAAATGGAAGTGCCGTGATAAATGAACTGGATATTTATAAAACCATATACCCAAATCCAACAAATGGCTCAATTAATATAGAATTAAACTGTGCAAGCGATAAGAATAATTATGAATTATTTGATTTAAACGGATTATTAATAAAAAGTGCTACAATTGATAATAATTCATCATTATTACAAATAGATTTGTCAAGTTATCCGAATTCTATTTACTTTATTAAAATATATTGTGGTTCATATATTCGAACTTATAAAATAATTAAGGAAAATTAACATGAAAAAGATAATATGTATATTAATTATGTTATATTCTTTATCTCTCTTAGGACAAGATACAGAACCAAGCCCATGGCAGTTCAAATGGGGTTATAGTGATAACCAGAGAGTATTTGAACCGGATTCTTTCAAACAAACATCTATGTTCACTGGTTTTCAGTGGAGTAATACTTTACCGATGGATAATGCCTTATTAAATAATTGTGTTGCCGAACATGGTATGAATCAAGTAGAAGCAGGCAGCAGAGTTTTCCCTTTAAATTCAATAAATCAACCAACTTGGTGGGATAAAGGTAATTATTGGATTGGAGCTTATTTTGCACCTTTTATGCAGTATGAACCAACTCTTCCGTTAACAAGTAGTAATTTCGGACAGATATTAAGACCTGCTGACTCATTAAATCCAGTATTTGGGTTTTTGTATAGAAGAGGAACAATATTGAACGATTCAACAAATGAGAATTACTCAAGACTTATTTTATATATGGATTCTTTAACAGCTTATGGTTCTGATACTGTATTAATGAATATCTGGCCCCAACCTCAATTTATCACACGTGAATTAAGAAATGAAAAAATATTTTAAAAAATTCGTTTTTTTTTGAGATAAAAAGCAAAAAAATGTGTTATTATATGTAAGAAAAGTTGTTAATTTAAAAATAATTAAATTGGCAAAAAACTTTCTTTGAAAATTTCCCTACTTCAGCGTTTAAAAATACTGAACTCTGAATTAGGGAAAAGTTCCCTAAAATAAATATTTATAAACATTTAAAGGAATTTTTAAATGAAACGATTTCTGGTTTTAATTGCTCTACTGCTTGCTACGATAACTTTGCAGGCAGGTGAATTGGTGTTCCACTGGAATAAGATGGCTGAAAGCAAAATTTACGATATGGAGTTTATGCCAGACAATGACTACTTTGTTGTTGTTACTGCAAATGAATTTCAAGTTAGAAGAACTGAAGACGGTGAAATATTTAAAACATACCCTGGCACTGGAGCTTTGTCATATCATGATATTGAATTTACAACTGATAGTTCTCAATTAATACTTGCTTATTTATTATTTATTGAGTTTAGAGACCTTAATGATTTGAGTATAATTAATAGACTGCAAATTCCATCTGATTCTGAAGGTTATGGACAGGCGATAATGGAAATTAAAGTTGACCCGATAAGAAATTATATTTATGCACTTGTTCATA
>DAIOVK010000171.1:0-6399 GCA_036759045.1 Kapaibacterium sp. (SeqCode)
ATAGACTTAATAGATATAGTATTGAAATATTTTGTAGCGATGTCATTGGCAAGCGAAGTGAGAAATCTTATAAGCCATTGCTAATAAGATACTTGAGATTCCTCACTTCGTTTCGGAATGGCAGATTATATTGCTATTATTGTTACCGGTTTGGAATTAGTTGTAAATTATAAAAAAATATACATTCTAAAAATTCGTTTTTAATTAAAAAAAGTAAATGGAAAAAATTATGTATGCAACATTCACATTAAGTAAAGATGAATTAAATATTAGTTTTCTTGATAATGTTAAAAATCTTTTTGAAACGGACCAGTTGATTATTTCAGTTGAAAGCCACGATGAAACTGAATATCTAAGTCGCTCCCCACGGAACCATAGAATGCTAATAGAAAGAATGAAATATGTTGATGAAGGAAAAGATTTAATTGAAGTAAAAAATGAAGAAATTGAGAAAATGTTATGAGAGATATAGCTTTTCAACCAGATGCTTTCAAAGAATTTATTGAAATATCTAAGGAAGACAAAAATCTTTTTAAAAAAGTTGTTAATGTCATATTTGAAACTTAAAAAATCCTTTTTCTGGTTTATCAAAACCAGAACCACTAAAACATAATTATAAGGGATATTAGTCAAGACACATCACAGACGAACATCGCTTGGTCTATAAAGTAACAGAAATTTCCATTATTATCATTTCCTGCAAGTATCATTATTAAAAACATCACTAAAAAGTGTAATTCTGGCGTATACCAGAATCCACCTTTGCCTGTCATTCTGAACCCCAAGATAAAGCAAGTGTTTCATTTAAATGGAGATGACATCACTTTAAGTGTAATTCCGAAACAGTGCTTTTCAGTCATACTATCAGCAAACTGATAGCATGACAAGAGATAAGTCATGCTATCAACTTGTTGATAGTATGACTGAAAAACTCTTTACTCCTTCTAAAGTCAAACTTGGAATGAAGAAAAATTATATGATTTTATTCAACTACTGTTTTCTTTTGTGGAGATATTTTTTCTCTCCAAAGTAAAAAAACAAGCAGAACCCCAAATAAATAAACTAAATATTTAAATATTTCATATTTATCATCTTCAAATATGGGAAGTAAAAACAATAGGTTTACAAAAGCAAAATAAAGAAAGAGATTGCCAAAGTATTCGTAAATTCTTTTGGTTATTTTCTTTTTTGCTTTTAGGAAAGAATTGATTTGAAATTTCTTATATCTTCCTGTACTACCTAAAAAAAATAAACCCAAAGCCAATAAAACGCAAATTAGTATTACATTTGAATAATCCATTTTTTTCTCCTTTAAAATAATAAATCAATCTTTTCTTTTGAAACGAATGTAAATTCTTCAATTGAAATTATTTTTCCTTTTTCCGTAATTATTAAAGCATTTTTGTTAGGAAAAATATCCAATGAATAAAAATACGATTTTTTATCTACTAAAATGTTTTTAAAAGTAATTTGTTCAAGTAGTTTTATTTTTTGATATTAATAATTATAACTTATTATTAAATTTCATTAAATTATGGTTAATAAACGAAGAATACAATTAACGTTCAAATTAATTGTATTCTTCTTGAAAAAAAATAATATTATAAATTATTAGAAATTAATATTAAACTATACTATAATTTGATATTAAATTAGATAATTTCTCTTTTGTAATTCTATTTACACTAGAAGAAGAAATAGAATAATACTTATTTCTATGTTTTATAAAATAAAAATACGTAAAAATAATTCTTTTCTTTGTTATTTGAATTTCTTCTAATGAGAAAATTCTTTTTCTAAAAATATTTAAATAAACAAGAGTGTCATTTTCAATATATACTCTTGGTAAATCTAAAAAAGTAATGAACCCCATTAAAAGCATTAATATAAATATTGAAATTCCAATATAATCAATATATATTAATAAACCATTATTACTTGACTTAGAAACAATCAAATAAATAAAAATAATAGAGATTAATATTTGAAATAATCCAATTAATATATTCTTCAAATTAAACTGTAATCTTTTCATTTTAATTATAATATTATTAATAAAAACTCTAATTTTGATTAGTTGCCCAAAATGAAACACTTCTATTTGCTATTTCAAGAAAAGAAAAAATAGAATTTTTTTCATCGTTAGTAATATTTAAGTTGCTTGCCTCACTCTTTAAGTCAATAACTTCACTTTGAAAATCTTCAACTGTTTCAAGGTAACTGAATCTTTCTAATGAATACTCTAAAAAATCTAAAATGGTTTGATTAGTTTCATTTATATACAAATAATCTACTAATTTCTCTAAGGTATTAATTTCATTAAATGAATTGACTAAGTTACAGAAATTATTATATGAAAAATAGTTTTCTGGATTATTAATACCAATTGTATCTTCAAAAAAATTCATTGCTAAAAGATAAATCGCATAATTATCGTGCTCACCATTTTCATTAGTTATACTTTCCCTATTGTCTAATAAAATTTTTAGTATATTATTATGAATTACACCGACATCATCAAATGAAATATTGTTTGAATCAATCCCAGTGATATCTTGGTCATCTAACTTATAAGGCGGAACTGTTTGTGCAATGGATAACGATTTTCCTGCATTATATGAAGCCCAACAACCAACAATACATGCACCAATTACTCCACCTAATGCTGCTCCTTTTGGTCCAAGAACACCTCCATACCACATTCCCATTTTAGCACCAATATAAGCACCACCAGCATCAGCCCCAACTGTTTGAACAACCTTCCACACATTGCTCCAAAAAGCGGGTTTTGGAGTTAATTGCTCTTCTTTTAATGGATTTTGCTGGTTACATGCTTGAAATAAAAATATTATAGCAATCAAAATGCTTAAACTACTAATTTTTCTATTCATTTTTAAAAACATAACTTAAATCCTAAGAATTATTTAACATTTGTTATTTATAAAACTATTGGAAATTAAGTTCATTTACCGGCTCTGCAATTTTTAAAATGATATTTTGAGCCGGACAAAAAATACCATATTTAAAATTTGCATAAATGAACTATTACAAATCTATAAAAAAAAAAAATAAAAACCAAATATTTTTTCACTTTTTTTGATTATTAATAAAAATTAATTTGTTGTTCATTTTCCATTCACTTTCCCTTTTTTAACTAGAGAAAGAGGATTTCTTTTAAGCTGTGCATTACATTTTTTAAGAATGAAATGTAAAAGCAAAGCTTTTGTGAAAGTTGCATTCCCAAGTGCAAATGGGAAGGAGTAAATATGTAAATTTTTTTTCCCTCTATCTAAAGCTCGTGGCTATTAATATCAGTAAACTCCGACCTGTGTTGATATAAAGATGGATTCTGACATCCGTCAGAATGACTTTCCAGTCATACTATCAGCAAGCTGATAGCATGACTACAAACGAATCAACAAATCAATAAATCAACAAATCAACGAATAAACGAATAAACAATTCAACAATTCAACGAATCAACGAATAAACAAATCAACAAATCAACAAATAAACATTTGTAACTTATTTATTTTATCTTTAATTTGTAAGTTTATTTTGTTCTTATAAAAAAAGTATTTAATTATTTCAAACGGAGATATTATGAAAATAAAATTAGTTCTTACAATTATATTATTTGCATTATTATTAAATTACAATGGAAATTCTGCTGAACCAAAGAAAGATAAAGGACAATTCATAGATTATAAAAATGAGTTTTATCAGGAAATTTTAAAAAGTATAGAAGATTTTAATAAAAAAGAGACTCCAAAAAAATTAAGCTTTAAAGTTGATTTTAATGGAATGAATTTACCAAAATCAATAAAAGAATTTAAGACACAATGGCATAATGAACCTGTATCACAAGGAAACACAGGGACTTGCTGGTGTTTTTGTGGCACCTCATTTCTTGAAACTGAAGTAAAAAGATTACACAACAAGGAAATTAAATTTTCTGAAATGTTTACTGTTTATTGGGAATATGTTGAAAAAGCAAGACGTTTCGTAAAAGAACGCGGAAATTCTGCCTTTGCTGAAGGTTCTCAGCAAAATGCTGTAACTCGAATTTGGAAACAATATGGCTGCGTGCCAGCCGAACTTTATACCGGACTGAAAAAAGGTCAGAAATTCCACGACCATTCTAAACTTATCAAGGAGATGGAAAACTACCTGAATAAAATTAAAGAAATGGATTTTTGGAATGAAGAGCAAATACTTGAAAATATCAAATCAATTTTGAATTATCACCTCGGAACTCCTCCAGAATTTGTAAATGTTGGCAACAAAAAAATGACACCACTCGAATATCTAAAAAATGAAGTAAAACTCAATTTAGATGAATATGTTAGTTTTATGTCATTAATGGAAAAACCATATTACTCGCAGGCAGAATACGAAGTTACAGATAACTGGTGGAAATGCTCAGAATATTACAATGTCCCACTTGATGAATATATGAAAATATTTGTAAAGGCATTGAATAGTGGCTATACTATCGTTATTGGTGGAGACGTTTCCGAGCCCGGCTACGATTCACATAGCGAGGTTGCATACATTCCCACTTTCGATATTCCATCAGAATACATTGATGAAAATGCAAGGCAGTTACGATTTACCAATAATTCCACTACTGATGACCACGGTATTCATATCGTTGGTATAAAAGAAACAAAAGATGGAAAATGGTTTGTTATTAAGGATTCGGGTAGTGGAGCAAGAAATGGTGCTAACAAAGGATATTATTTTTATCATTATGACTATATAAAATTGAAAATGATGAATTTTATGATTCATCGCTCTATTGTGGAAGATATTTTAAAGAAGTTTTAATTTTTTTTAAAGAGGTTTTTATGTCTATAATATTAGATGGTAGCAATTTAACTATTGAAAAAATTGTAAAAATAGCTCGCGATGGCGAGAAAGTAGAACTTGCTCCTGCAGCTATTGAAAGAATCAACAAATGCCGTGAAATGCTTGAAGTGAAAATCCAGCAGCACGAAATTATGTATGGAATCAACACCGGTATCGGTGAATTTTCAGAAATCGTTTTAAATGACGAACAGGTAAGCGAATTTCAGAAATATTTAATTTACAATCATTCCGCCGGTATAGGCGAACCAGCTCCAATCGAATATGTTCGCGGAGCTATGGCTGGGCGCATTAACGTCCACGCCCACGGAAATTCCGGCTGCAGAATCAATATTACTCAAACTCTTGTTGATATGCTGAATAAAGGAGTTACTCCAGTTGTTTGTCAAAAGGGTTCTGTTGGTGCATGCGGCGATTTAGCTCCTATGTCTCAAGTTGCTTTGCTTATGATGGGCGAGGGCGAAGCATTTTATCAGGGTGAGCGTCTTCCCGGCAAAGTTGCTTTGGAAAAAGCCGGTATTCCTATACCCGGTTTACAGGCACGCGATGGACTTGCTACAATAAACGGCTCAAACCTTTTAACAGCAATGAGTGCTATTCATCTTTACGATTTCAACAGGATTTTGAAGCAAGCTGAAATTGCTGCCTCTATGTCTCTTGAAGCCCTTCTTGCTAATTTGAAACCATACAACGTTAAACTTCATCAATTGCGAGGTTTCATTGGAGCTCAGCGAAGCACCAAAGCAATTATGAAATGCATTCAAAACAGTGATTTGCATACTGGTAAAATTAAAACTAAGGTGCAAGATGCTTATTCAATGCGTTCTACTCCACAGGTAATCGGTGCTGCACACGATGCTTTAGCTTATGCCCGCTCACAGGTAGAAATTGAACTGAATGGCGTTGGCGATAATCCTATTTTCATTCCAGAAGAAAATCTAACTTTAACTGGTGCAAACTTCCAGGGTTCTCCTGTTGCTTTACCAATGGATATGGCTGGCGCTGCTGTTACTATGGTTTGCGTCCTATCGGAACGCCGGTTGAACAGATTGCTAAATCCCGCTCTTAGCGTTGGACTTCCAGCTTTCTTAACCAAAGGTGCCGGTATGTTCTCAGGTATGATGCTAAGCCAATACACTGCTGATTCTTTAATCGTTGAACAACGTATTCTTTCTGCACCGGCTTCAATTCAGTCAATCCCTGCTGCTGCCGACCAGGAAGATTTCGTTTCTATGGGAATGAACACCGCAATTAAAAACGGACAAATCCTTGATAACGCTTATGGCATTATTGGTATTGAATTTATGGCTGCTGCCCAAGCACTTGATATTCGCGATTTCCAAAATGGCGATGGCGTCGCAACTGCAAAGCAGACAATTCGCAAGCACGTTGATTTCCTTGAAATCGACAGGCCTCTTTATAACGACCATAATAAGATGAAAGCACTTGTGAAAAGTTGCAAAATCTTGGAAGCCGTAGAAAATAAAGTCGGCAGCTTGGAATAGTTTTTCACTTTTCTTATTCCCCTCT
>DAIOVK010000172.1:0-6389 GCA_036759045.1 Kapaibacterium sp. (SeqCode)
AGCTGATAGCATGACAAGAGATAAGTCATGCTATCAACTTGTTGATAGTATGACAAGCAAAGATGTCATTGTTAACGAAGTGAGGAATCTCACAAGTCATTGTTACCACAGAGTTTGAGATTGAGATGACATAAGTTTAAGCGTCATTCAGAAACAGTGCTTTTCAGTCATACTATCAGCAAGCTGATAGCATGACAAGAGATAAGTCATGCTATCAACTTGTTGATAGTATGACAAGCAAAGATGTCATTGTTAACGAAGTGAATGATATTAAATCATGTAATAACAATTAGTTGTGAAATTATTTGTTTAGCATAGACTGACAATTTTTAGAATTTAACAAATAATAATATTTTGAAGTAATCATAAATCTAACATTTAATTTGCTAATCGAACAAATTTGATAAATTATGAAAAAATTAATAACAACAAAAGTTCTAAAAAAGCAGTATATTTTTACACTAATTATCATAATTAGTATTCTTTTCTTTGTCGGTGGATTTTCTTTTTATAAAAACGAGGAAAAATCTCTAAAAACAGAAAAAACAAATGATTTAGAAGCAATATCAAAATTAAAAATCAATCAATTGACTCAATGGTTAAAAGAGCGAACCAGCGATGCCAAAATACTCTCAAATTCCCCATTTTTTGCAAACAGGATTATTGAATGGGTCGAAAATCAAGAAAATATTAATCTCAAAAATGATATTTTAAAGAAATTTCAGCAATATAAAACTGCCTATGACTATAATGAGATTTTTTTATGCAATAAAAATAAAGAGATTCTTATTTCAAATAATAATGAAAGTATTCTAAGCTCAGAAACAGGATTAAAGATAAAAGAAACTATTGATAGCAGTAAAATTACTTTTACTGATATTTACTACTGCAATATTCATAAAGAAATTCATTTTGATATAATTACACCAATTTATAATGAAAATAGAAAAATTATCGCAACTATAGTTTTAAGAATCGCTCCAGAAAAATATGTTTTTCCTCTTATTCAATCATGGCCCACAATAAGCAAAACCGCTGAAACCTTCTTATTAAGAAAAGATGGAGACAGCATTTTATTCTTAAACGAACTTCGTTTCAAAAAAAATTCTGCATTAAGTTTTAAATTACCAATAATAAATGAAAACATTCCTGCTGTCAGAGCAGCATTGGGATTTGAGGGTTCTTTTGAAGGAGTCGATTATAGAGGTGTTGAAGTGTTATCAGTAATTAAAAAAGTACCAAAGACAAACTGGTATATGGTTACTAAAATAGATAAAGACGAATTATACTCAGAGCTTAATTTCCGTTCTTTCTTAATCTTTGCATTTGTTTTCTTTTTAATAATTCTGGTTAGTGTAGGATTGTTTTGGCTATATCATTATAGGCAAAGAAATATATATTACCAGCTTTATCATAATGAAAAAGAGCTACTTGAGGTTCAGAAAGAATTTCAAACAACCTTATATAGTATTGGCGATGCAGTAATTACTTCTGATACAACTGGTAGAATAAAAATGATGAATCCAATTGCAGAGCAACTAACCGGTTGGACAGAAGAAGAAGCAAAGCAAAAAAATATTGAAGAAGTTTTTAATATTGTTAATGATAAAACACGGAAAAAAGCTACTAATCCAGTTGAATTAGTCCTAAAAAGTGGGAATATAATTGGACTGGCAAACCATACAATTCTTATTTCAAAAGATGGTAGAGAATTTCCTATAGCCGATAGCGGCGCTCCGATAAAAAATCAAAATAATGAAATTATTGGAGTTGTTCTTGTTTTTCGCGACCAAACAGAAGAATATGAATTACAAAAGAAGTTTATAGAAAGCGAAACCAGATATAAATCATTGCACAATGCATCTTTTGGTGGAATAGTTATTCATGACAAAGGATTGATTTTAGATTGTAATCAAGGATTATCTGAAATTACAGGGTATTCTTATGAAGAATTAATTGGAATGAATGGTTTGTTACTCATAGCTGAAAAGAATCGTGATTTAGTAATGAATAATATTTTGTCTGGTTATGAAAAACCTTATGAAGTGATTGGTTTGCATAAAAATGGTGAAGAATATCCCATTCGTTTAGAAGCACGAAACATTCCATACAAAGGAAAGATGGTTAGATGTACTGAATTTAGGGATATTACAGTGCAAAAATCAATTGAAGAAAAATTAAAAGAATCATCAGAGCTTTTAACTACTTTTATTAAAAACTCACCAATTTATACATATATTAAAGAAGTTACTCAAAATGAAAGCAAAGTTATTTATGCCAGCGATTGTTTCCTTAAGATGATTGGTTTTACAAGTGAAGAGATGCTCGGAAAGTCAATGTATGAGCTATTTCCTTCAGAATTTGCTAAAAAAATTACAGATGATGACTGGGCAGTTATATCTGATGGAAAAATTTTAGAACTTACTGAAGTATTAGATAATAAAATTTATACTACAATTAAATTTCCAATTGTTCAAAATAATAAAAGATTACTAGCAGGTTATACTATTGATATTACAGAACTTAAAGAAGCTGAACGACAGATTAAAGAAAGCGAAGCATTTTTAAACAGAATAATTGAGCAAAGTCCTTTTGCTACTTGGATTTCTGATGCTGAAGGGACTTTACAGCGGGCAAATCCAGCTTTAAAGAAGTTTTTGAATCTAACCGATGAGCAATTGGTTGGCAAATATAATGTTCTTAAAGACGATTTAGTTGAAAGACAAGGGCTTATTCCTCTTATTCGTACTGTTTATGAAAATGGTAAGACAATTCATTTCAATTGCCGTTGGGATGGAAACGATATTCCCTCTATGGATTTGAAAGGTTCAAATGAAGTTTTTATTGATGCTACTATGTTCCCTATTTTCAATTCAAAAGGAGAAATCACAAACGTAGTATTAAATTGGTTGGATATAAGCGAACAAAAGAAAGCAGAAGAGGCATTGAGTTTAATATCTTCAAGAAATCAGGCAATATTAGAATCTGTGCCTGATATTATAATGGAAGTTGATAATCATAAAAAATATACCTGGGCGAATAATACAGGAAAAGCATTCTTTGGTGATGATGTGCTGGGTAAAGAAGCTGCTTTTTATTTTGAAAGAGAGCAGGAGACTTACAATATAGTAAGTCCATTGTTTAATGGTTCTACAAATGATATTATTTATGTAGAAAGCTGGCAAAGGCGTTTCGATGGTGAAAAACGTTTATTGGCTTGGTGGTGTAAAACACTAAAAGATAAAGATGGCAATATTACAGGCGCTCTTTCTGCGGCTCAGGATATAACTGAAAAAAATAAATATCAGCAAGAATTAAAGGAAAGTGAAGAGCGATTTAGAACTATTTTTGAAAATGCTACCATTGGGCTTTATAGAACAACTCCAGAAGGAAAAATTATTTTAGCTAATCAGAAAATTGTTCAGCTTTTAGGTTTTAATACGTTTGAGGATTTATCCAAAATACATTTGGATGAACATGGATATGCTAATCCTGAAGATAGAAAAAGATTTAAAGAATTAACAGAACAAACTGACGAAGTATATGGTTTTGAATCTACATGGAAAAGTAGAGATGGAAAAATTGTATTTATTAGAGAAAGTTCTAAAGTATATCGTAATCCTGATGGAAGTATTAAGTTTTATGAGGGAACTGTTGAGGACATAACAGAACGTAAAAAAGCTGAAGAAGCACTTCGAGAGAGTGAAGCATTTATTAGAGCAATTATGGATAATTTACCAATTGGTGTTGCTGTAAATTCAATTGACCCGAAAGTTAATTTTGTATATATGAATGATAACTTTCCAAAAATCTACAGAACAACCAGAGAACAATTATTAGAACCAGACTTATTCTGGGAAAGTGTTTATGAAGATAAGGAGTTTAGAGAAAAAATAAAAAAAAGAATTCTTGATGATATCTCTTCCGGCGATTTAGAGCGAATGTATTGGAAAGATATACCAATAACCCGAAAAGGAAAAGAAACTACTTATATTAGCTCAATGAATACTAATGTTCCCGGGAAATCCTTGATGATATCAACAGTTTGGGATGTTTCAGAAAGAGTCAATGCCGAGCAATTGCTGCAAAAACAAAATAAAGAACTAGAAACTCAATATGAAGAGTTTTATCAGCTAAGTGAAGTTTTAAGACAAACTAATTATGACCTTGAAATTGCTAAACAGAAAGCTGAAGAAAGCGAAGAAAAGCATCGGTTTTTATTTGAAAATACAATACAAGGAGTTGTATATCATTCTAATACCGGAGAAATAATATTTGCAAATAAAGCGGCTGCAGAAATTCTGGGACTTACTGTTGACCAAATGAATGGACTAACTTCTACTGACCCGAGATGGAAATCAATTAGGGAAGATGGCTCAGAATATCCAGGAGAAAATCATCCAAGCTCAATAACTATTAAAACCGGCAAGCCGGTTTATAATCAGGTAATGGGAATTTATAATCCCAAAAAAGAAGGATATACGTGGATTAATATAAATTCATTTCCAAAATATAGCAGTAATAGCAATGAATTAAATCACATAGTCGTTACTTTTGAAGATATTACTGAACGAAAACTCTCAGAAGTAAAACTAAAGCATTTTAATGATTTAATGCAATATATTATTTCACACGCTTCAAGCGCTATAGCAATTCTTGATAAGGAAATGAAATATGTTTATGTAAGTGAAAGATATTTGAAAGACTATAATTTAACAGAACATAATCTGATTGGCAAGTATCATTATGATATATTCACAGATTTACCAGTTCAATGGATTGAAGCCCACAAAAAATCTCTTAACGGAGAAGTTACTGGGAATGAAGAAGATGCATATATACGACCTGACGGTTCTATCGAATGGGCTCGTTGGGAATGTCGCCCCTGGTTCGATATTGATGGCTCTATAGCCGGTATAATTCTTTATACTGAATTTATCACAGGAAGAAAGAATGCTGAAAAAGCCCTAATTGAAAGTTATGAATTGCTATTTAACCTTACCGAAAGAGTTCCCGGTGTTGTTTATCAGTATCGGCTTTGGACTGATGGACACTCTGCTTTCCCGTATTCAAGTCAGGGAATGTATGATATTTATGAAGTTACTTCAGAAGAAGTTCTTGAAGATGCTTCTTTAGTTTTCACACGACTTCATCCTGATGATTATGACTTTGTTGCAAACGCAATTTATGAATCTGCAAAAAACCAATCTTTTTTCCAATTAGAAAAAAGATTGGTTTTTTGCAGATTCATAAATTGCGAAAAACCAATTTATGAATCTGCAAAAAACCAATCTTTTTTCCAATTAGAATTTAGGGTGATTTTACCTAAGCAAGGGCTACGCTGGCGGTCCAGCAACGCTAAACCAACTTTACTTGAAGATGGAAGCACTCTTTGGTATGGAATAATTGTTGATATTACTGATTTAAAAGCTGCTCAGGAAGAGCTTCAACATAAGAATATAGAATTGGAAGCTCAATACGAAGAATATATGCAGCTTAATGAGGTTTTAAGACAGACTAACTATGATTTAGAAATTGCAAAATCAAAAGCAGAAGAAAGCGATAAATTAAAAACTGCTTTCCTCCAAAATATGTCTCATGAAATTCGCACTCCTCTCAACGGTATTCTCGGTTTTTCAAAATTATTATCCGAACAGGATATTTCAATAGAAGAAATAACTGAATATACTGGTATTATCAACCAGAGTGGAAATCGGTTGCTTGAAATTGTAAATAATGTTCTGGACATTGCTAAAATCGAAACAGGCCAATTTGTTGTTAACAATATTTCATTTTCAGTTATGTCTGTCCTTAAAGATTTATATAGTTTCTTCACTGCTATGGCAAAAGGTAAAGGTATAAATTTAAGTTATTCTGTTCCTTTTAACTTTGAAAATTTATTTCTTTTAACTGATAAAGCAAAATTAACACAAATTTTATCCAATCTGATTAATAATGCAATAAAATTTACTCAAATTGGAAGTGTCGTCTTTGGATATGAAATTGTTGATAATCAAATACAATTCTTTGTCAAAGATTCCGGTATTGGTATTGGCAAAGAGCATCAAAGTAAAATCTTTGAAAGATTTGCTCAGGTTGATTTGTCAATTACAAGAGGTTTTGAAGGTGCCGGCTTAGGACTGGCAATATGCAAGGGACTTATTGAAATTCTCAATGGAAAAATCTGGCTTGATTCTGAAATTGGTAAAGGGACGATTTTCTATTTTACCCTTCCTTTAACTCAATGTCATATCAATAATGATTCTACTAAGTTAGATAATTACTCTAATTTCAAATTTAATGGGCTGAAGATTCTAATTGCTGAAGATGATTTAACTAGTGTAACAATTCTTAAGAAACCTTATTATATAATTTAAAAGGATCGTATG
>DAIOVK010000173.1:0-6363 GCA_036759045.1 Kapaibacterium sp. (SeqCode)
AATTCAGAAAGTATTTATTAAATAATGAAAAAATAACACACCCCTTTAATCCCCTCTCAAGAGGGGAATAAGAAAAGTGGATTAAAAAATGTATCAAGACTACGCATTTTAATTTCTCAAAAGAGAAATTGAGTAAGATGATATAATAAATAATATGAAATTTTTTACTGTAATAATAATTTAGATAAATTATAAGGAGTGAGAATGAAAAACTTAATATTCATAACAATGCTAATTTTTTTAGCAGTTTCAGTAACATATTCCCAAATCCCTAATACAATAAGCTGGCAGGGAATTTTGCAGGATAGCGAAGGAAATAATTTAACTGGAAATCATAACTTAACCGTTAAATTATATGAAATAGCAACAGGTGGCACTGCCCTTTGGACAGAAACTCATAATGATTTAAATATTGTTGATGGTCTTGTTAATCTAACATTAGGTTCTGTTACACCTTTAAATTTGAGTTTCGATTCTCAGTACTGGCTTGAAATTTCAGTTGGTGAAGGCACACCACTGCCTCGAATTATTTTAAATTCCGTTCCTTATTCTTTGTATTCAAAGAAATCTTCCGGGATTATTGAAAATGATTCTATTGTTCTTAAAGATTCGCTTGGCGTAACCCGAATGGTTTTCAATCCGAATACCGGAACTTTCAAGATGATGAATAATGATACGACTTGGTATGAAATGAATGTAAATTCTCCATTAAGTTCAAGAATCCAAAATTCCAATGGCACTCAAACGATTTCCTGGGATGGTGTTGAATCTACATATAATTCTGATGGAGTGCTGTTATACGAAAAAATAAAAGAAAATTATGATGATGAAGATGGTAATAATGTTAATAACGAAACAACTATATATTATGATGAAAATGAGAATGTTACTCTGGAAAATATTGAAATACAGTATTTTGATGGCGTTAGCACTGTTACAGAAGAAACTCGCAGATTTTACGATTCTGAAGGTAATATCAGCATAGAATATAATTTTAATAAATCCGAGAATATTGAAACTGGAGAAAGTGATGAGGTAAGAGATAGAATTGAATATGACAGCCAAGGAAATATAGTAAAAGAAACAGAAAATACTTATATAGATGGTGAATTGTTTAAGCAAACTAATTATAGTAACGGAGTTATAACAAGTGAAAAGGAATTTTATGAAGATAGAACCGATAATGTAATTTATAATCCAAACGGGACAATTAATCGTAAAGTTAGTAATTATCAGGATCAACTGAAAAATGAAATTATAAGCGGAAATTATTATACTATGCAGTATCAAACCCCATATAATTGGGTATATCAAAATAGTGGCACCAACTCAAGTTTTTTTATTCAAAATGGAAATGATGATAGTTATAGAATCGGTATTCAAGGGAGTAATCCTACAAATCCTTCATTATCATTCACACCTGATGGCACAGGTGGTTATACTACTTTTTCCGGCTCTGCTGTTTTTCAAAACAATATAACAACTAGTTCTGATGTATATGCTAACTCTGCTTACTTTAATGGCAATTTAAACGTAAACGGAACTAAGAACTTCAGAATTGACCACCCGGATGACCCTGAGAACAAATTTCTTGTTCACGCTGCTATTGAATCAGACCAGGTCTTAAATCAGTATTCAGGAAATGTTGTTACAAACTCAGAAGGTATGGCTATAGTAAAATTACCAGATTATGTAGAAAAAATTAATAAGAATTTCCGCTATCAATTAACAGTAATAGGTGATTTCGCTCAGGCAATAATTTTGAAGAAAATTGCAAATAATCAATTTACTATTAGAACTGATAAACCAAATATTGAAGTTTCATGGGAAATTACTGCCGAGAGAAATGATAAGTATTTGCGTGAGCATCCTTTTAATGCTGTTCAGGAAAAAAATTCTGTAAAGTGAAAATAATATTATAATCAATTAATAGGCATTGATATGAAGAAAATCATTTTCTCAGTTTTTGCAATAGTAATGTTTACATTGCAACTTTATTCCCAAGCTCCTAATACAATTAGCTGGCAGGGAATTTTGCAGGATAGCGAAGGAAATAATTTAACTGGAAATCATAACTTAACCGTTAAATTATATGAGGTTGCAACTGGTAGCACAGCAGTTTGGACTGAAACGCACAACGCTGTTGCTATAGATAATGGTCTTGTCAATATAGCACTTGGTTCAATTACACCATTTAATTTTTCATTTGATAAACAATACTGGCTTGAAATCACAGTCGGCGAATCAACTCCAATGGCTAGAATAAAATTAAATTCAGTTCCTTATTCTTTGTATTCAAAGAAATCTTCTGGAATTATTGAAAATGATTCTATTGTCCTTAAAGATTCGCTTGGCGTAACCCGAATGGTTTTCAATCCGAATTCGGGAACTTTCAAGATGATGAATAATGATACTACTTGGTATGAAGTGAGCGTGGAATCGCCTAAAAGTGAAAAAATGGTATTTTTTAATGGTAGTACTTATGAAAAAAGGGGATTGAATTCAGGGACTAATGATGGTTATATAACTACTATGAAAGATGCAGAAGGAAATCTCTTCTATGAAGAAACAGTTACTTCATTTAGTGCAAGTGGGCATAGTGAAGAAAAAGTTGAAAAAAAAGAATATCTAAAAGACCTTAATACAAACCAATATTATCTATCTGAAAAAAATATAAATGAAAGTGTTAAAGATTTTGATAATGAAATATTTGGATACATAGAACATAAAGATATCAATACTAAGGAAATTTTTAATAATCAAGGAATTTTAATTTCAAAAAAAGTTAATGAAAATATAAATGAAATTAGAGATGGAAAGGAGTATTTGGACAAAAAAACTGAAACAAAATTTCTATATGATGAAGTTGGCAGTTATCAAGGAAAAACAATAATCACTGAAAAAAGAGGCATAGACCAAAATACCACACTAATTAAAGAAACATATATTGGCAACGTAATAAGAGAAAAAATTTCTGAAGCTTGGATGGCATTTGGTGCAAGAGTTAGAATTACTGAAGCATTCAATGAACAAGGTGAAAAAATTTCTGAAATTCAAGAAATAGAATCTTTAGAAGAAAAAAAGAAAGAAACTTTTGTAAAACAAGGTAATCAAGGAACCAAAGTAACTCAAACTCAAGATAAATTAACTTATTCAAATTCAAACAGCTCAAATCAAATTGAGCTGTCACAGGATTCATATACTGGCAACTTCGATGTATCAGCTTATATAGGTGGCGAACAAAAGAGAATTTTCAGAGTAACAGAACAGGGAGTTATTTCTTATGGACCAAATGATAATGTAGAAATTAATCAAACTGGGACAAGTGTATCGGGTTCTACTAATTTTACTAATTCAACACAATTCCAAGGTAATACATACCTTAATGGAACAAACTATGTATCTGGAAATGTTTATGCGAATGGAGCAAATTTCAATGGTGATGTACAAGTTGGTACATCTGGACCGCCAAAGAACTTTAACTGTTCCGGTTCATCAACAGTTAATGGTAATGGATACTTTGGAGGAAATCTTGATGTAGATGGAAACTTATATGTAGAAGGAGATTTATCTTTTGGTGGGAATTTGGATTTAAGCGATGCAAATTTAGTTGCTAATTCTCTTAAATCACAGAATGATATTCAGGCAAAAGGTGCTAAAAAATTCGTTATTGACCACCCCACTGATATTACAAAACTTATTCAGCACGCTGCTGTAGAAGCTAATCAGGTCTATAATTTTTACAGGGGAAATGTCCAAACAAATGAACTTGGATATGCTACGGTTACTATGCCAGATTATTTCTTAAGTATTAATAGCGTTGCTGATATTAGTTATCAGTTAACAGTAATTGATGCTATTAACTTTCCACAAGCAGTAATTTATTCTGAATATGACGAGGAAACAAATTCATTTATTATCAGGACAAGTTCACCAAATATAACTGTATGTTGGCAGCTAACTTCAAAAAGAAGTGATAATTATATGATAACTTATCCTTTTAATGATGTAATTGATAAATAATTCGAAATGGTCAAAAGTGTTATGCTGACGAATGTCAGTTTATATCTTAATATCAACCAACGGGTTAACCTTCTGATTGAAAGAAAGGTTTGAAACAAGTAACAAGATGAAAGAAATGAGTAATAAATTTGTTAGATATGAATATTTTTATTAATCTTATTCATAATTTTTAAATTAAATATAATTCATTTATATTGTTTTAAAATTAATAATATATAGTATTTAGAAAAATTTATTTTGAAAATAAAATTATTTTAAAATTTAAACAAAAGTTGAATTAATAAAACAATAACAAAGGAGCATTTATGAAAACCTTTACATATTTTGTAGCTTTATTTTTTATAGCTATTTCAATTTCTTTTTCCCAAGCCCCAAATACAATAAGCTGGCAGGGAATTTTGCAAGATAGTGAAGGAAATAATTTAACAGGAAATCATAACTTAACCCTTAAATTATATGAAGTAGCAACTGGCGGCACAGCAGCTTGGACTGAAACGCATAATGCTGTTTCTGTTGAAAATGGACTTGTCAATTTAGCACTTGGCTCAGTTACTTCGCCTAACATTTCATTTGACAAACAATACTGGCTCGAAATTACGGTTGGTGAAGGCACTCCCCTGCCGAGAATTAAATTATCTTCTGTTCCATATTCATTATATTCAAAGAAAACTTCTGGCATAATTGAAAATGATTCTATTGTTCTTAAGGATTCACTTGGCATAACCCGAATGGTTTTCAATCCGAATTCGGGAACTTTCAAGATGATGAATAATGATACTGTTTGGTATGAAATGAGTGTTAATAGCCCACTAAGAATTCATAGATCCGATGCTTTTGCTGGAGTTAGCGTTTTCGAATATACACAAAACGGAAAAAAGATAGTAGAACATAGAAATAATATGAGTAACATTATAACATATAAGAAAGAGGAATCACTTGACCCTGAAACTCATGATAATACAACAACTGAATATAGATATGACCTTGATGGAAATTTGCTATCAACTGAAGAAAATATATATTATAATGCTACCGGCACAACCTATAACGAAGTTAGTATTATGAATTCTGAAGGAAATATTCAAAAAATTTATAAAGAGTGGCAGTATTCAATAGGTGCTACTTGGCCTAATACTCCAGGAACAATTAATAGAGAAGTTTGGGAAAATGGTGCATTAATTTCAAAAACATCATCAAACCCAAATTCAAATAGTAATGTAATTGTTTCTCCAGAGTATGGTGAAGAATATTCAGCTAAAACAGAACAAAATACAGAGGGAACAAGTTTAAAGCATAGCACTTTAAACCAATTTTATAATCAGCTAAGAAATTCAGGTAGCTTAGGAGGTTATAAAATTGGAGTTGGTAGCGACAATAGCGATGTAAGTGCAGGATTTACTTTTGACCAATTTGGAGCTGTACATGTAAATCCTACAAATAATAATCCATTTTTTGTGCAAGGCAATTTATCAACTGTAGGTAATTCATATACAAATGGAAACCAAACAATTACAGGTAATCTTAATGTATCCGGCACTAAAAACTTTATGATTGAACATCCAGACGACCCTGAAAATAAATACCTTTTTCATGCTGCTATTGAATCAGACCAGGTCTTAAATCAGTATTCAGGAAATGTTGTTACAAACTCAGAAGGTATGGCTATAGTAAAATTACCAGATTATGTAGAAAAAATTAATAAGAATTTCCGCTATCAATTAACAGTAATAGGTGATTTCGCTCAGGCAATAATTTTGAAGAAAATAGCAAATAGTCAATTTACTATTAAAACTGATAAACCAAATATTGAAGTAAGCTGGTTGATTATTGGTGAAAGAAATGATATTTATATGCAAGAAAATCCTTTTGTTCCTGTTCGGGAAAAGGAAACTGAAAACAAAGTAAAATTATTATATAAAAAATAAAGGTGATTTATGAAAAACAAAATAATCATTATTCTGATAATACTCTTTGGATTTGCTCAAGTTTTTTCTCAAACATATTCCGTTAAACAATATGTTATGGGATCTTCTGCTCAAACTATTTCTAACGATCAGTATTCTTTTAAGAATACTGTTGGGCAGTTTGCTATTGGAAAAACTGAAAATGCTAATAATAAAATCAGCAGTGGCTTTTGGTTTCCACAAGAGCAGCAAGAGTGCAATATCTCAATTTTTAACGTTACTGGCGGTGGTAACTATTGTTTAGGTGGCGAAGGCGTTCAGATTGGATTGGATAGCTCCCAAACAGGTATCCTTTATCAGTTAATAAGAGATGGGAACAATATTGGAAATCCAATTGTTGGGAATGGAAATCCTTTTAGCTTTGGCGAGCAAACTG
>DAIOVK010000174.1:0-6342 GCA_036759045.1 Kapaibacterium sp. (SeqCode)
CATTTGTACGCATTAAATGTGGTTTTTTTTAAGTTTATGAATTATTCAGGTTAATCCTTTAAAATATGTATTAACATCAATTAGGACAGATAAAGCACCAAGATATTCACCGTCTTTGTAAATTGGATATACAAGAGTAGCTCCCCAAACTCCTTCCCATGCGTTGAAAGAATAACTGAAAACATAGTTTTTTGTTTGAAGCATTTGCTTATAACTTTCTTCTTGGCTAAGGTCTTTATTAATAACAACAGAATACTGCGTTGGCTCAACCATTGTAATAATACCATCAGCAGAGATATATGTAATGTCGTATCCAATTTCTGATTTTTCTAATAATTGCTGCATTACTTTTCTAATATTAGTCGAATCAGCACCATTAATTTTGATGCTATCAGCAAATTGTTTCAATTTGAAAGAAAGAGAACTCATATCAGAATTAATCCAAATTTTTAAAGTACTTAACTCTGTTGGAGGCGCCTTTTGTACAGGGTCATTTGAGTTGGAACAGGCACTAATAATTAGTACCATCGCAATAAATAAGAGAACTTTTTTCATTGTAAACTCCTGAAAATTATTAAAAATATTATTTATCCTATATTATTTATAAATAAAAAGTAAATTCTTTATCACTCATTCCCAAGTTGCACTTGGGAATGTAACTTTCACTAAAGCTATGCTTTAACTCTTTTATTATTAGAAAAATGCAAAGCACAGCTTAAAAAGAAATCTTCCTTCCCAAGTGCAACTTGGGAAGGAGTTTAAAAATTGCATTGCATATACTTTTTGTCAACTTTTCTTATTCCCCTCTTTAGAGGTGACAAAGGGGTGTGTTCTTTTTTAATCTTTATATCTGAAGTGATTATAAGGAGATATACGATTATATGAAAACGTTCCTTCAATATCGAAAAAACTTTATTATTCAGGAAAAAGGAACACACGCCTTTAATCACCTCTCAAGAGGGGAATTTGCTAGATGAACTATTCAAATAAAAAATCTTTGTCTCTGTTTTTGCTGTAGCCGAAATGCTTATAAGAAAGTTCAGTAGCAGTTCTCCCGCGGGGAGTCCTTTGCAAAAAACCCTGCTGAATAAGGAATGGTTCGTAAACCTCCTCAATAGTGCCAGATTCTTCGCCAACAGCAACGGCAATCGTATTGACTCCGACAGGACCGCCATCGAACTTTTCAATAATGGTCAGCAAAATTCTTTTATCCATATCGTCTAAACCAAATTCATCGACTTCAAGAGCTATTAGAGCCATTTTTGCAATTTCGTTGTTGATTACACCGTTTGATTTTACTTCGGCAAAATCCCTTGTGCGTCTGAGCAAACGGTTTGCAATTCGAGGAGTACCCCGTGAACGTGATGCAATTTCATAAGCTCCTTCTCTGTCAATTTTTACGTTAAGCAGTGCAGCAGAGCGAATCACCACATTATACAAATCGTCATTATTGTAATAATCCAAACGATTTGAAATACCAAAGCGGGAACGCAAAGGAGCAGTAAGCAATCCGGCGCGCGTAGTAGCACCAATAAGAGTAAAATGAGGTATGCTTAATTGTATTGTTCTGGCTGAAGGTCCGGAATCAATCATTATGTCTAAACGATACTCTTCCATTGCTGAATAGAGATATTCTTCAACAATAGGGGAAAGGCGATGAATTTCGTCAATAAAGAGAACGTCAAATTCTTCTAAATTTGTGAGCAAACCGGCAAGGTCTCCGGGCTTTTCGAGTACGGGGCCAGAAGTGATTTTTATTTTACTTTCCATCTCTTTTGCAATTATATAGCTAAGAGTAGTTTTTCCAAGTCCGGGCGGTCCTGTTAGCAAGACGTGGTCTAATGGCTCTTTTCTTTTCCTTGCTGCCTGAATAAAAACACGTAAATTATCAACTATTTTCTTCTGTCCGGTAAATTCTTCAAAACTTTTCGGACGAAGAGTTGTATCAAAATCATCTTCATATACTTTGTCCGGAACTACAAGTGATTTTTTTTCTTGTTTTTTCAATGACTTATCTCACTTTTTCAGTTAATTTATTTTATGCAATACTATCAATGAATGATAATACAACAAAATTACAAAAAAGTTCAATTGAATTTTTATAAATATTTTCGTTTCTTTGCTATTTTGAGTGGGTAAAGAGAATTTCATTTAAATTTATTTCCATAAGGGATTAAATATTTGTAACAAATGAAATCTTTTTCCAATATTATCTCATTGGGATTATATATGAAAAAAGCAATTTAATATTTAAATTTCTGAAGTAAAAATAGGAAAAGGTGAATTATTTTATTAAATTGCAAGTAGTTAATTAACAATTTTAAAATAAATAAAATCTCCTTTTCTATGAGTAAAAATAAGAAATTTAAAACGTTCCATTTCTGCTCCACGACAATTTATATGTGCCGTTTGCATTCGGCGAAGCCAATAAATCAATCGGACAAATAAGATTTGTAGGCGAGGGACTGCTGTCTTTCATTCTAAAATCTTTCAGTTTTTTATTATTTTTTCTGTTAAGTAAACCTTGCCATTTTTTGAAGTTGCTCTAATAAAATATATTCCTTTGGACAACTGACTGATGTCAATGCTTAATGATGAGCCAATATTTTCTGTTGAATATACTTTTTGTTCTAATATATCAAAAATATCTATTTGAGTAACATTCATATCATTTAAATGTATGTTAATCGAACCTTCGGTTGGATTTGGGAATACACTGATTTTCAATTCACTTTCTAAATTTTCTACCCCTGTTAAAGTGTTGAGAGGGAAGTACCAAATTCCTTTTCCTAAAAGAGTACTCTGGTTATCAGTTCCTACTATCAGTAAATCATTAAATATTTCGATGCATGTTAATTGATTCTCTGGAAAAATATTTAATCCACTCAGATTGAGTCTGTGTGCAGGTTGATTTCTGTTTATGAAATAAAAAATGCTATCTTTCGAACAGGCAAAAATTGTATCTGATTGTGTAGCAAATTCAACAGCAGAATTGATTTGAAGTTGATTTAAGTAATTCCAGTTTAATGTATTGGAAGATGCTTCAGCTATACTATGAGAAAAAGTAGTTACTAATAATGTATCATTAACGTTTAAAATATCATTAGCCCAATCATTAAAATCAGTAGATTGCCAAGTAAGCCCGGTATCAATTGATACTGATACATCTTGGTAAGTACTTGCAAATAATTTTCCATTAATCATCGCATATTTCCAAAAATTATCTCCAATAATGGGATTCCAACTATTTCCACTATCCGATGAACGAAATAAACCACCACCCGTTGTTGAAGCTAAAACTATATTATTAATGGCGTATATAGAAATTGCAGGATAATCAGGATAATTTGTAATTTGCCAGTTATCTCCATAATCCGTAGAAGAATAAAGTCCTGCCATTGAGGCAGCATAAAGATGAGAACCGCTTTGACTAAAGTCTCGAGTGTTAAGTTGAGTAGTTTCCATGCCATTTATTTTCATTTGCCAGTTTATTCCGTCAGCAGAGCGATAAACTCCACTATCAGTTGCAGCAAATAAATAGTTGTCAATTTTACGGATTGAATAAACTAACCTGTCGTCAATACCACTGGCTCTATCCCATTGTGCAAAAGCCATCTGAGTGACGATAAATAATGTAGCGAAGAATATTAATTTTTTCATTTTCTTTTATTTTATAGTTATACAATTATTTTTTTTCTAATCATTTATTTGTTGTACTGTAATTTGTTAAGGTTGCCGATAACGGTGGCGGTATAAAAAGTTGCCGATTGCGGGCGATTTCCTATCAAGTTACACAAAAAGTTGAAGCGGGAGACAACCCTTCTCAAACCTCCGAAACCCGCATTTACTATACCATATGTTAGCGCGGCGTGCATTTTTAATCTATTTAATTATCAACTTGGACCCATACCATCTCGGAAACAAATCGACAAACTCACAACGTATAGAATTGTCGAAAGTATTAAAGCGAATATGAGTCCAATTAATATTTTATAATACCATTTTCTTTTTATTAATATCCATGCAATTGGTATTGTAATAATCGGAGTAAATGGAATTGAATACCATAATATTTGTCCAAATGTATCTAAATCCATAATTATTCTCTTTCCCAATTTTCTGGAACTTGTATCCAAAGTCCTGGTGTCAAACAAGGATTGTCTTTATAAGTCAAAAAGTTCCCATCAGGGTATGTTATTGTATGTTTATTAAGAATTAAGTTTTTCGCTTTATCATTAATCTCGGCGATAGAACTTTGCTTATAAGTATCAGTGGTACCTTTTAAAATTTTATTTTCGATATTATCAAAATCATGTGTCATTTCACTGAACCAACCGTTTTGTGTAGATGGCCCACCATATCCATGAAGACAACCAAATCTAACTTTATTTTCTTCTGTTGAATGACACCACCAACTAATACTTTCTATTACTAATCCGATTCGTGTCAATTCTAAAATAAAATCGACAACTTTATCTCTCATTACAATAACATCAATATAACCTGTTCCAACTGGATATGCTTCAAATTTATCAATCAACTTATCCAATTCTGCCTGTTTTTTTATTATAAAGTGTCAATATATAATTGGTTTTAGTTTTAATAATTGTCATAAGTGTACTTCGAAGTCGTCATTGCATGCACATAACTCATTTTTATACGCAATTTACTTTTATTTACTAAATATTTTAGAAAAAAAATTATAATTAATTACTTCACAACCATAAATTTTTCTGTATAATTACCTAATCGAATAAAATACAAACCAGCAGGCAAAAGGGAAATATCAATTCTTTGTAGGGGAAAATCTTGTAGGGGCAAAGCTAGCTTTGCCCCTACTAGCTTTGCCCCTACGGACAAAACTAATTCGCCAAAAGCATTGTTGATTTTGATTTCTGAACCTTCCGAAAGTTTTAAACCTTCGGAAATTTGCCTGATTTCAATATACTCAGAAGCAGGATTGGGATAAATAATTACATCGCTTAAATTCTCATTGATTTCTTCAACAGCCAAAGGTTCAATTTTTGTAATTGTCATTTCAACTTTGTCATAAGGTCTGTTTGTTGTTGAATTCCTTGGCACATTGACAATTATATCTGCTATTTCCATACCTTCTACAACTTGACCATAAATAGAATACTGACCATCTAAATGAGATGCCTTAGCCACACATATAAAGAATTGCGATGTTGCACTATTTATATCTTGTGCCCTTGCTGCTGACAAAGTGCCTCTCTCATGATTTAGTGTGCTAAACTCTGCCGGAACTTTTGTTTGCGATGGGTCGCCATAGCCCCATGTATCTTCGGGCTTATTCTTAGAGTTGGGGTCGCCTCCCTGAATCATAAAATTTGGGATTACACGATGAAAAGCTGTGCCATTATAAAACCCAATCGATACTAAACTATCGAAATTATGAACATGCTTAGGGGCAACTGCAGGAAACAATTCAATTATCATTTTGCCGATAGAATCTCCTCCGTGAGTTACGGAAATCATATATCTCGGATTGTCATCGTTTAAAAGAGTAACTGGGCTTACCGAAACAAGTACCTTTAGATTCGCCAGAAATAGGATACAGAAAAGTACTAAGTATTTCATAATTCTCTTAATTAAAAGTGAATATTAAATTTGTTATATTAGAAAATAAATTTCATTTTAATAACACAAATATACGGAATATTTATTTTATAGCTACAAATTTCTCAACATAATTCCCAATTTGAATGATATATAAACCAGTAGACAAATGGGAAATATTTATTCTTTGTAGGGGCAATGAATGTAGAGGCAAAGCTTGCTTTGCCTGTCGTTACTAAATTGGCATTTGCAACCGATAAAAAATTCGTTGCCTAGATTTTAAATCCGAATCTTTGGAAGGTAAATATGATTTTTCTGTCATAAAACACTTCATTATTATGAATTTACTAAAATATAAAATTTAAAAATACAAGAATTTTTCCATCTATAATAATTTATTACAATTAAATATATTAGATTTTGAAAACTCTTTTCAATCAAGTCATATTCGAAAAGATGGAACTACTATACATTTATTCCACTTATTATTCCATTTTTATTTATAACTTCAAAGAAAAAGAAATATAGCTTTTTCCCTTCCCTTCTCTCCTCCAAAAAAAACTCAAATATCCCTAAAAAATTTCAATTAAATTTGCTTTTGAAATTAAATTTTTTTGTAATTTTACTTTTTTATTAAAACATTTTCGGAGATGAAATGGCAAAAAGCTTAAACCGAGCCACCATATTAGGTAACTTAGGGCAAGACCCGGAAGTAAGAACTACCCCTCAAGGCAATACTGTCTGCAATTTTAATGTTGCAAC
>DAIOVK010000175.1:0-6332 GCA_036759045.1 Kapaibacterium sp. (SeqCode)
TAAAACAAAAGATTTAAAAAAAGTGAAATTTTTCAGTCATACCATCAACTCCGTTGATAGCATGACATCTAATTTTCTTGTCATGCAATCATCTTGCTGATAGTATGACTTGCTTTTTAGTTCATTTTCCAAAATCAAAAGTCTTAGTTCATATTCGCCTCCTAATGAACCACTTTTACAATTCCACATAAAAATATTTTTATTTTTCTACAGGAATAAATTTCACCAGTTCTTTTATTAACTCAATATTTTCAAAAGGTGTAGTAAGGATACCATCGCAATTTAAAATGGATTTGTCTAATTCCGGAAGAATGTCATTAGAACAGGAAAGAATTAAAGGAATTCTTTTCAGTTCAGTATCAGCTTTAATTACATTAACAACATCTGTCCCATTTTTCAATTTCATTTGGAAATCAACAATAAGAATATTTGGTTTATAATTCGAAGCTATATCAATAAGGTCATCTCCGTTATCAACTTCGTAAACATCAAGTTTATATG
This sequence comes from Kapaibacterium sp. (SeqCode), assembly GCA_036759045.1. Taxonomy (GTDB): domain Bacteria; phylum Bacteroidota; class Ignavibacteria; order Kapaibacteriales; family UBA2268; genus JAAYJM01. The sequence continues at coordinate 502 of DAIOVK010000175.1, forward strand.
AGCTTAAGAATAATCTGATTAAATAACGGTTATTTATATCGTTATCAGCAATTAGAATAGTTGCTGATTTAAATTTGATATTTTCTAAAAATAGCATATCATCTTTAGAATGATGCAAAGCAATAGTGCTAACATTTTTTAAATTAATAGTAAATGTTGAACCTTTACCTAATTCGCTTTCAACAGAGATTTCTCCGTTCATCATTTCAACTAAGCGTTTGCTAATAGAAAGTCCCAGACCAACGCCACCGTATTTCTTTTGAACATCGCTATCAAGTTGCTTGAAATCCTCAAAAATTAATTTCTTTTTTGATTCTGGAATACCAATACCTGTATCTATAATTTCAAATATTAAGTCAATAGAACTATAACTAAGAGTATTTTCTCTTTTATAAATAGAAATAACTACGCTGCCTTTTTGAGTAAATTTGAAAGCATTCCCTAAAATATTAAAAAGTACTTGTCTTAGTCTTAAATTATCAAGGTAAAACTGCATATCTAAATTATCTGAAACATTAATAATAAACTCAATATTCTTTTCTTTAGCAGTAAATTCAAACATTTGTTTTATATCTTTAACGATACTATCTAATAAAATCGGTTCATATATTATAGAAATTTTTCCGAATTCTATTTTAGATAATTCAAGAATGTTATTTAAAATAAAAAGGAAATTTTTTCCACTTGAAATAATAATATCGGCATATTCAATTATGTTTTCATCAGCGGATTGAGATTTGATTAAATCGGAAAAGCCCAATATAGAATTTAATGGGGTTCTTATTTCGTGGCTCATATTGGCAAGGAACTCACTTTTTGTCTTGCTTGCTTCTTCTGCTAAATCTTTTGCAATAATTAATTCTTCTTCAATTTTCTTTACATTTGTAATATCAGCTAATCCTACAATAAATGCGGGTTCTCCATAGTATTCAACACTAACAACAGAAACTAAAGCCCAGATAATTTTATTTTTTAAACTCTTAAAACAAACTTCAAAATTTTGAAAGTCTTTATCATTGCTCAATATTTCTAATACTTTTTTTCTTTCTCCAAAATTAAAATAGAAATCAAATATAATCAAATTACTAATTTCATCAACAACATCTTCGTATTCAAATAGTTTTAAAGTTGCAGTATTTAATTTTATAAGTGTTTTATCGCTTTTCCTTACAAGTAGTAATGGAAAGGGTGAAGATTCGAAAAGATTTTTAAAATTCTCGTGTGATTTAATAATTTCATTTTCCATCTTCTTTCGGTCTGTAATATCACGGGCAATAGAAAGACAAACCTGCATATCGTTTATTATTAATAATTGGGTATTTATCTCGAAAGGAATACGACTTCCATCTTTACAAACATGAAATAATTCGAATCTTATCTTTCCGTGTTTAAATAAAAATTCCATTCTGCTATTAAATAATGCTTTATTCTCTTCATCATCTAAGTCAGTAATATTCATTCTTAAAAATTCATTTTTAGAATAACCTCGCATAGTATAAGCGATTTTATTGGCATATAAAATATTACCTTCATTGTCAAACAAGAAAATTGAATCACTTGCAGCATCTATAATTTTTGATTTAAGGCCTAATTCTTTTTTATAGATTTTACTTTCAGTTATATCATGAAAAATTCCTTGGATATAAAACTTACCATTTAGTTCATAAGTATTGGATATAATGGATATATCTTTCGTTCTTCCTGATCTTGTATGAAGTTTTGTTTCAATAATTCCTTTTAAATCCTTTTGGTAGTGATTAATATAAAGCTCGCTATAATTATTAAAAGAAACTTTCGGTAGTGGTAAAGTAGATTGTAATTTGCCAATAATATCAGATTTTTCAATTTCAAATAATTTAGCTGCATTTAAATTACAATCAACTATTATTCCAGTATCAGCATCAGCAATCAATATAGCATCTAAAGAGTTTTCAAAAAGTAATTTATATTTTTCGTTTGATTCTTTAAATGAATTTTCAATTTGCTTTTTTGAAGTAACATCATTTACAATACCAATAATTAAGGAAGAATTATTTAGATTTATTGTATTTGTATTAACATCAAGCCATTTTTCTTCTTTATTTTTTGTAAGTATTTTAATTTCAAATTTATTATTATCAACAGAATTTCTTAAGAATGCTTGCAAATCCTCTACTGACATTACATAATCAGGATGAATCAATTTTGAATAATGAATTTCAAGAAGTTCGTCTATTGTATAGCCCGAAATTTCAGTAGCAGCGTTGTTTAAATAAATGAAATTTCTCCTGTTGTGAATAAAAACAGCAGACGACATAGTATCTGTTAGTTTTCGAAAACGTAATTCACTAATTTGCAAATCATTTTGTGTTCTTTTCTTTTCTTTTTTTTCTTCTTCTAATTCTAATCTGGTTTTTAAAGTTGGAGCAATATATTTTGATATTAATTCTAATTGCATTGAATCTGCTTTTGAATAATCTGAGCTTTTATTTGCAACTGCAATAACTCCAATAATTAAGTCATTGAATATTATTGGAACTACTAATGCATTTTTTATTTTCGTTTCTGAATTTAAATTTTCAAATCCCTTGTTATAAATAAAAAGTTTTTTTTCTTCAATAGATTGCTTAACAATTTCTTTCCAAATCTCTTTTTTCAATGTTTTTATTTCTGATTTTTCTTCATTTCCCAGAAGATAGTTTGTTCTGATATTGTCAAAGCAGATATTATTATTTTTATTTATACAACAAAAATACCCAATTTGACTATTGGCAATATTCAAAACAATATTTAGAATTTCAGTATAAGTTAATTCGTCTTTGCCAATTAAAAATGCTCTATCTAATTTATTTCTTAATTCTAATTGCTTTTGCATTAAAATGAAAGCATTGTAATCTTTTACCCTTTCATTGGCATCAAAAATATTTGAAAAAATAGCAAAAGGGATTCCATGTTCATCTTTAACAATTGAAGCATCTATTTCACCTACAAAAGATGTTCCGTCTTCTCTTAATAAATGATACTGGGTATATGTAGGTTGAACTCCTTTGGCGAATTGGCTTATATTAGCAATCGCTTTATCAACATTGTCCGGAGCAATCCAGCTGAAAACAGACTTACCAATATAATCAGTGCCTTTTAATCTAAATAGTTCAGTAAGCCGTTGGGATATAAATACAATTTTTCCAGATAAATCAGTTATTACTGTTGCTTCAGGAGAAGAATTTAATATGTCATATAATAATTTATTTTCTTGTAATAAATTTTCTGAAGGATTACTATTTTGTAATTGATTTTTTAACAATAATTTAATCAAAGAATCCTGACTCATATTCCATTTTCTTATTTTTTAATAATTTAATATAATTTTCAAATTTTTATAGTAAATTTGCTTATTAGAATATTGGATTTAAATTCCAATATTCATTTTTTTACAAATTATTATTTTTTTTGAAAATTAGTATTTCAAAAAAATAATATACAACTATAATTGTTTAATTACAAATATTATATATAAAATGTTTCCATTAAAAGAATTTGCTCTTAAAAATGAGCTACTCGTTGCAGCTCACAGAGGTTCTTCAGGAACTGCTCCTGAAAACACAATTTCATCAATTGAAGAAGCTATAAGAATTGGTGCCGAATTTATTGAAATAGATGTCCAATTGACAAAAGATAAATTACCTGTCGTTTATCATGACTTTATTATACAAGCGCTAAAAAAACCAATTAATGAATTATATTACGATGAAATTAAAAGATTAGATATTGGCTCTAAATTCAATTCTGATTTTTCAGGTGAAAACATCCCGCTTTTAGATGAAATAATTGACAAAACAAAAGGTAAGGCATATATTCTATTAGAAGTTAAAGCTAATTCAAATTTTGTTACCGACGATTTTATTAATATTTTAAATGTTGTTAAAAAATTTAATTACGAACAATTTACTATTTTTACTTCATTCAGATTTGAACTGCTCAAAAAAATCAAAGAAATTGATAATAATCTAATTACTGCTGCACTAAAACATTACAACGACCCACGACTTCCTTCTGTAATTGTTAAAGAACTTAACTGCGAAGCATTCTTTTGCTCTATTTTAGAAATTAATTCTGATATTTCGGAAGATGCTCATAAAAACAATATTATTCTCGGTTGCTATCCTGTTGATACTATTGAAGAATTAAATTATATTAAGCAGTTTCATGTAAATGCTATTGCTTCAAATTTTCCTGAACTAATGCTGAATGAGATAAGGAATTGTTGAATTGTTGAATTGTTGAATTGGTTTAGAAAAATTCAGAAAACTAAAATTATGTTTTTAACTTTTGTACTCCTTCACAAGTAGTATTTTGGTTGGAAGAAAAAAGTAGATATTCTATATTTATCAGATATGGAATATCTATATACTTAAAAAGGTGTTGTAACACCTTTTTAAGTATAATCTATCACTGGGGTTAACCCGATGATTGATATATATTTTGAAGTATTTATAATATTTACTCTTACACGTTCAGAATTCCTTACCCCATATCGAAAATAAAGAAGTTAGGAGATTTGCTTTGTAAAGAATAATTTCGCATTTAATCTCCATAATAAATTATGGAGTTACACTAATAATTAGAATAACTCCCAAATTTATTTGGGAGTTATATGTTTGCAATTCTTTTTAATTATACTTTTTTATTTTCAGAACTATTTTTATTACGAAATAAAAAACTAGGAGGGACCTGGAGTTCTGAAAATTTAAAAAAAAGATGCAATTTTTTTTCACTTTTTTAAAATACGATAAAATATATCCGATTTTAAAACGTTTATATTTGAAATTTAGAATAAATGGAGGAAAAATGAGCGAATTAATCAACAATTCGATTGAAAGAAAAGCAAAACTAAAAAAGCTTATTCTTAAATTGCATTCAGGCGAATCCGAAGCAAACGTTCGCCAGGAACTAATTGAAAATCTTAGTGGTATTCCTTATGGTGAAGTTGTTGAAGTTGAGCAGGAATTAATAAGTGAGGGCTTACCTGAATCTGAAATATTAAAACTCTGTGATGCTCACTCAGCCGTTCTTCACGGTCATATTGATTTACAAGGTGCTAAAGAAATACCAGATGGTCATCCCGTTGATGTTTTTATTAAAGAAAATGTTGAATTAAAAAAAGTAACAACTCAAATAAGAGATTTGCTTGAAGAAATAGAAAAATCCCAAAATTTAAATGAGACAATCCTGAAGTTGAGAAGTTCTTTCAATCTTCTTTTTGACGTTGATAAGCACTATCAGCGAAAAGAATATTTACTTTTTCCATTTCTCGAAAAACAAGGAATTACTGGACCTCCAAAAGTAATGTGGGGAAAGCACGACGAAATACGTGAATTGCTCAAAGGTAGTATTGAATTGCTTCAAACCCCGGAAATTACTGCAGATGAACTTCTTGCCTCCGCTGAAATTATTCTGATTCCGGCGATTAACGGAGTTGACGATATGATGCTTAAAGAAGCAGAAATCCTTTTTCCAATGGCACTTGATAAATTAGCTGATGCCGACTGGCTGGAAATTAGCAGGCAATCTCTTGAAATAGGTTATTGCATTTACGACCCTCTAACAGAATGGCTGCCAGAAGGCACTGAGTATTTAAATATAAATGATGCTCAGAAAACCGGTGCAAATATCCAGCTTCCTACGGGTAGCTTTACTCCGGAAGAACTTCTTTGTATTTTAAATACTTTACCAGTCGATATAACTTTCGTTGATAAAAACGATAAAGTAAAATATTTTTCGCAAAACAAAGACCGCATTTTCCAAAGGAACCGCGCTATTTTAAATAGAGATGTTCGTCTTTGCCATCCACC
>DAIOVK010000176.1:0-6324 GCA_036759045.1 Kapaibacterium sp. (SeqCode)
TGAAAACCATAGTATTAACAATGGCTTGGCTAATATTATACTTGGCTCAGTAACACCTCTTCAGTTGGAGTTCGATAAGCAATATTGGCTTGAAATTACTGTTGGCAATTCTACTCCAATGGCACGTATGAAATTAAACGCTGTCCCTTATTCGCTTTATTCAGCAAGAACTTCTGGAATAATCGTTAATGATTCTATCGTTCTTAAAGATTCACTTGGAATGACGCGAATGGTTTTCAATCCGAATTCAGGTACATTTAAGATGATGGATAATGATACTGTTTGGTATGAAATTTCTGTAAATTCTCCACCTGCTCAATTAGCGACAAATGCTGATGGCTCTTTTTTTATTACTGAAGGTAATAAAAAAACACTTTACAATTCTGATTGGCAAAAAGTCTGGACTGAAACAAGTGAAAGGTCAAATGACATTTATAATTATGGAACTAATCACGTTAAAGAATATTATGAAGCCGATGGTGTAACAGTATATCAAAAAGATGAATATAAAAGTAATTACTCATTTTATGAGAAGAACAATACTGTTACTTCTACTTTCTATCAGCAAGGGGTAGAGGTAAGCAAAAAGATTACTGAGCATACTATTGGAGGGGCTACCGTTGAAAAATCATACAAGGACGGAGTTATAGTCTTCGAGAAATGGTTAAATCATAATGTTCCGGATTTTCTAACTGAAACTCATTATGTTAATGGACAAATAGCTTTCACTAAAACCACTGAATTTGAACCAAACCGTGATGGTGAATTTCTTGGGGAATCTGTTCCCGGCAGAGGATATATTCACACATACAGAGATTATGACAGCTCTGGCAATGTTGTAGTCGAAGAAAAGGTTTTGGAAAAATTTGGTGGAGGAACTGAAACAATTTCTGTTAGGACAAATAAGAATACTACCTTAACTAAAGATGAAAACGGCGGTTTCGGACAACAAAATACAAAAGATGGAACTAATTTCTTTTATCAATCCGGAGGACAAAGGTCACCAAGTTTAAGTATAAATCAGGCAAGCGGCGGACCTGGCTTCGGGATGCAAATCGGTATGACTGACGGTGAAACGCAAGGAGGCACTATTGTTATGACTACTGCCGGAAACGTTAATTTAAAACCACAAGGTACAGGTAATGTTTATACAAATGGTACTCATATTGTAACCGGCGCTCATTCAGTCGGGACTAATCAAAGTGTTTATGGTAATCAGTTAGTTCAGGGAACTCAAAATGTTGGTGGTGATTTAAATGTTGCAGGAACAAAAAACTTCAGAATCGACTACCCTGAAGACCCTGAAAACAAGTATCTTGTTCATGCTGCTATTGAATCGAATGAAGTCCTGAATATGTATTCCGGTAATGTTACAACTGACAATAATGGAATAGCAGCAGTTAAACTTCCTCAGTATTTTGAATTAATAAATACTGATTACCGCTATCAACTAACTGTCATTGGTGAATTTGCTCAGGCAATTATTTCAAAAAAAATTAATAATAATACATTTGAAATTAAAACTGACAAGCCAAATATAGAAGTTAGCTGGCAGGTAACGGCAAAAAGAAATGATAAGTATATGCGTGAACATCCGTTCTTTGACTTAAGAGATAAATAAAAATAAGGTATCATTCTTAAGAATGCTGGCACTGCTTGGCTCTTTAATTATATTAAAGAATTACCAGCATTTGAAAGAATGATACATTTTTATCCTTAATTTTCTTACAATTTTGAAAAAAATATTTTATGATAATATAGGAGTTATAATATGAAAAGAATTTGTATTGCATTTTTTACGATTTTTCTTTTTTTAAATATATCATATTCACAAATACCTCAAACAGTAAGCTGGCAGGGAGTAATTGAGGATAATGAAGGAAATAATTTATCTGGAAGTCATAATATCACCGTTAAACTGTATGAGCAAGCAAGTGGAGGCACACAAGTTTGGTCAGAGCAACATCAAAATATAGAAGTTGACAATGGATTAGTAAATCTTATTCTTGGCTCAGTTACACCATTGGCTATTTCATTTGAAAAACAGTACTGGCTTGAGCTAACAGTAGATAATTCAACGCCACTGCCGAGAATAAAACTAAATTCAGTTCCTTATTCTCTTTATTCGGCAAAAGCATCTGGAATAATCGTTAATGATTCTATTGTTCTTAAAGATTCGCTTGGTATTACACGAATGGTTATTAACCCGAATTCCGGAACTTTCAAGATGATGAATAATGATTCAGTATTTTACAGTATTTCAGTAAATTCGCCTCCTGTAACAAGTTGGGCAATGCCTCCTAATGGCTCAATTATTTATGATGGAAATACACAATCAATATATAACTCTCAAGGGGTAATTATATCATCAACTGAAACTGTACTTGGTTCTGATGGTAATGAACATATTATTTTAAAAAAATACAATTCTGAGAATCCCGGTGAAATAATGGAGCAAAATGAATCATGCACATACCGGGCTTCTGATGGTGCAATAACTAATAGTAACCATCATTATTGTTATAAGGAAGGCGTAGAAATCAGTCACAAGGATACTAAGAGAACATATAATAACAGCAGCGAAATTACTAAAACAGAAGAACATACTGCCCAATATATTGACGGTCAAATTGTAAGAGAAGACAAAATAACTGAAGAAGGGTTTAATATTAGTAGATCAAATATAAAGACTTATGACGCAAGCGGTAATTTAATTAAAGAGTATAACGAAACTGAAAATAAAAATACAAGTTCGCAAACTATTTCAAATAAATTTTATAAAAATGGGCAAACTGAAGAAAATCTCAAACAACTATATCAAGACCCACAAAGTACTATTAGAACTGAAGAATTTGTTTATAAAAACAATGTTTTATCCAAAATTATTACTGAAAATCGTGATAATACAAAAATTGAAGAACTATTTGATGAAAACGGAAATTTGATTTCCAAGGTTATAACTAATCCCGATGGTTCACATACTGCATTAAGAGGACCTGAATTCATAATGGGATTTACAACTAAACAAGGTGCAAGCGGGACAAGTTTCGGTCCTTATTTCGAGACACCTGGCGCTCAGAATTTGGAAATTGGTCAAACAAGTTATGGAAGTGGTATGCTTGTTGGATATAAAGCTGGCGATACCCCCGGAAGTGGAATAGAATTTTGGTCTAATTCAATAATAATCAATCCCTCTTCCTCTGGGACCGCTTACATTACATCAAATACTGAAATTGACGGTAATACTACAACTCAAGGTTCTGCTTACGTTTCCGGAAATTCTACTACTAACGGTAACCATCAGATTAACGGAAACTTAAATGTGGGTGGCACAAAAAACTTCAGAATTGACCACCCTGACGACCCTGAAAACAAATACCTTGTTCACGCTGCTGTAGAATCTGACAAAGTACTTAATAAATACATCGGTAATGTTATAACTGATAATCAGGGAATTGCAGTTGTTTATTTACCTGATTATGTTCAAAAAGTAAATAAGAATTTTCATTATCAATTAACTGTGATAGGTGATTTTGCGCAGGCAATTATTTCTAAGAAAATATATAATAATCAATTTGAAATCAGAACTGATAAACCAAATATTGAAGTTTCATGGGAAATTACTGCCGAAAGGAATGATAAATTTTTGCAGGAACATCCTTTTAGCCCTATTCAAGTAAAAGATTCTGAAAACAGAAAATAATATTTTTAATCAATTATAGGTATTAAAATGAAAAGAATCATTTTCTCAATTTTTGCAATAGTATTATTTACTTTGCAACTTTATTCCCAAGTCCCTAATACAATTAGCTGGCAGGGGATTTTGCAGGACATTGATGGAAATAATCTTAATGGTAATTTTAATATTACCTTGAAATTATATGATGTTGCTACTGGCGGCACTGCCCTTTGGACAGAAGTCAATAATGATTTGCAGATTGAAAATGGTTTAGCAAACATTACTTTAGGTGAAACTACTGCTTTGAATCTTCCGTTCGATACCCCTTATTGGTTAGAAATAATAATTGGTGAAAGCGAACCATTGCCAAGAATCAAAATAAGCTCTGTTCCCTACTCTCTTTATTCTGCGAAATCTTCAAACGTAATTCAGAACGAATCATTTATTTTGAAAGATTCTACAGGAATTACCCGTATTGTTTTCGACCCAAATGCAGGTTCATTCAAAATGATGAATAATGATACTGTTTGGTATGAGATTAATGTTCATTCACCAAAACAGGAAATTGAAAAACAAGGGGATAATTATGTCGTTACAAACACGATAGCAAAGGGACAAGAACAACTTTATTATAACAGTGATGGAAATTTAATTAAAAAATATACACATACTAATGAACTTAACAGTGAAAACGAAAATATCGCTACAAAAGTTGAAGAAACATATTCTAAAAATCCTGAAACAAATACATTTTTTTTAGCGAAAAAAGTATTAGAAGAAAATACTATTGTCCATAATGGAAACATTCAAGATAATACAGGTAAAATCATTACTGAAGATTATAATTCAAATGGAGGTCTAATAGCAAAGCAAACCACTAATACGAGCGTTCAATACGACCCTGAAATAGACGCACAATGTTCATTTTATACTAGTAGAAAAGATAATTATGATACCGAAGGAAATTTATTAACTTATATAGTTTCTGAGAAATTTACTAATGCAGGTATATTTCAAGAAGTAAATGAATTTTATAAATCCGATGGTACTATAATTAAAAGAGAAAAAATAGTATTAGGTATCGGTGAATCTACAATTGGCAAAACTACAGAGAATTTTAATGAAAACGGTCAGAAAGTCAGTGAAATTTCTGAAGCTATTGCAGTTTTAGATGGTAGAGTATTTAAAACTATTCAAAAGTTTTTTAATCCAGATGGTAGCTATAAGGAAATAATAAAGACAGAAACTCAAAGTGCAACTATCGATGGTAAAGTAGAAGAAGAAATTAATAACTATGACGCCCAAGGGAATAAAACTGCAAAAATAATTAACGTAAAACAGAATAACGTAATGCATTTACCTTTTAAAGATATTTACACTACAACTGAAAAAAAATACGCTCCAGATGGTTTCTTTGCACAAGCTGAAATGAAAGAATACTCCCGAGAGCCAGCAGGCGATTATAATGAATTTAAAACTATGTATATAAGCAATATAAAAAATTCATTAAATGAAGCAATTATGCAATATTCAGAAACAATCCAAAAAACTACTTCGCCGGGTGAAACTGTTGTTTCTACAACTAAAACGAATTATGATATTGACCGAAATATGTTAATGACTGAAACAGAAGAGGTTAATGGTAAAAAATCTTATGAAAAAGAAAATAATAATGGAGTTTATACTTATGAAAAGAATTATGAATACGATGATACTTACAGACAAGAAATTACTATTCATAGAAATCAAAACGGTGCTACTTTACTAAATGTTAAGGATAAAGTTAATTTTGCGAATTTATCAGTTTTAAAAGAAGTATCCGGGCCTTTAGCTACACCATTATCAAAAATTACTCAAAGTCCTGCTTCAATTGATTTGCAAGCAGATAATATCAATATTACCGGAATGCCAAATATTACTGGTCCTGCTTCAATTGATGGAAACCTTACAGTAAATGGTAATCAGGTTGTAAACGGAAATTCAAATATTAATGGCGACCAAACTGTTTCCGGAACAAAAAGCTTTAGAATAGACCATCCAGATGACCCCGAGAATAAATATTTGCTTCACTCTTGCATCGAATCTGATGAAGTACTAAATCAGTACTCCGGAAATACTACAACAAATGAAAACGGAATAGCAGTTGTTAATTTGCCTGATTATATTCAAAAAATAAATATTGATTTTCGTTATCAACTCACTGTGATTGGTGATTTTGCTCAGGCAATTATTTCAAAAGAAATATCAAACAATCAATTTGAAATAAAAACAGACAAACCAAATATAAAAGTTAGCTGGCTAATAACTGCAAAAAGGAATGATGAGTATATGAAACAGCATCCTTTTGAACCGGTAAGGAGTAAATAAATTGACGTGTTAATATAAATAAATTTTACACTGTCATTCTGACAAATGTCAGAATCAATCTTTGAAAATCAACTAACGGGTTAACCCGTTGGTTAATAAGTTCTTTTATTTTATACCGCAAAACTAATTCCCCTCTTGAGAGGGGCAGGGGTGTGTTCTTTCTTACTTTTTATATCTGAAGTATTTTCAAGGAGATAAACTATTATAAGCATAAGTTTTCTCTAATTCAGAAAGTATTTATTAAATAATGAAAAAATAACACACCCCTTTAATCCCCT
>DAIOVK010000177.1:0-6311 GCA_036759045.1 Kapaibacterium sp. (SeqCode)
CTTTCCCATTTTGAATTTTCTTTTCTAAATATGAATTTAATGAAACCAAAAAGCATTCCAATATTCATATTAAAGAAAATATAAGCAAAACGGAAAATCTTACAATTATAATTAATTTTTTCAAAAATCAAACCAATTATTATAATTATCAATGTTAGCAAAATAAGGAATAAGCTAAAAAGTGCTTCATTTGAAACTGAATAAAAAGCTAACGACATAACTAATATCAAGATAAACAAGGGAGTAACAAACCACCTTGAAACTTTATGAGAAAAAAGAAAAAATGCTGCAAGTGCTGTTTTGAATGAAAATAGCTTGCGGGCATCCCATACAGATGACATTCCGCAGGATGCCATCCTTACTCTGCGTGCAAATTCTCCTGTTAGCGATTTTTTCCTTACTTCATAAACTATTGCTCTGTCGTCAAAAATATTTCTTTTCTTTTTTAAAGCAACCTTTAGTATTGGAGTAAAATCATCACAAACAAATTCATTTGGTATTGGTTCGTATAAAGATTTTCTTACACTATAAAACTGCCCCATTGCATTAAAAGTAGAAAAGACGATACTCTCTTTTTTCCTTATATATTTTTCAAATCTTTGATAGAAATCTTCTGTTAAATGACCAAAATTAACACTTTCATCAGTATAAATGTTCATTACATAAGCCAATACGGCACCAACGTTTACATCTGCATAATTCTCAACCATTTTAGAAATTGAGTCAGAACTTATTCTAACATCAGCATCTAAAAAGAAGATTATCTCACCTTCAGTTTTTGTACATAAAAAATTAAGTACTTTATTTTTTCCGGAACGAGCTAAATCAAAAAATTTGATTTGAGAGTATTTATTTGCTAAACCATTTACAATTTCTGCTGTTCTATCAGTTGATCCATCTGAGCCGACTAATACTTCTATATCATCCATTGGATAATCAGATTGAAAGATGGAATTTATACAATCTTCAATTAAATCTTCTTCATTGTAACAAGATATAATTATTGAGATTTTTTTTCTTAAACCAACTTTTCTTTTTGCTTCATTTCTAAAAAATTTAGAAAGGAGAAATAATATGATTGGGTATATCACAAAAGGATATAAAATTAAAAGAAAAAGTATTAATATAATTATATCGTAGTAAGTAAAGTTCATATTATTAATAATAATTAAAAATAGTCGTATCTTAAAATTATATAAGCAAATTGAGATGGTTTGTCATTTGTAAATCTTAATTGAAACGCAGATTGCAAATTTAAACCTCTGAAAATTTCCCAGCCAAAGTTTATTTCTGCTTTAACTGTGTTTTCACGAATGCCATCAAGAAAAGTAACTGTTTCAGAATCTTCAGGCATTCTTGTTTTTAAAACATCGCCGCCAACATTTCTAATCACCTCGCCACTTTCAGATAAAATATTTGCTCCGTGGCGGGCGTAAGAGAACTTTAAAAATACAGGGTAACGATTTCCGTAATATGTTTTGATTTGCAAAAGAACTTCATCTGAATTTGGCTGTAAATCAGAACCTATTATCCAACCATCATTTGTATATGATTTTTGGTAATCAAAGTGAGAAAATGTGTATGGCTCTACTCTTGTGTATTCAATGCCCAGTTCAGAATTAAAAGGTAATGAAACAAGTATTCCTATATTTGAAGCAGCTTTATTACTCCAGAAACCTTTTCCGATTTTATCGAACATAATATCATCAAGGAGAAAACTACCTTTTATTTGGAAACCGTCGAAAGGACGCAAGGTCATATCAATTCCCATTAATGAATTATCTCGGTCTCGAAGTGAATGTTCTAAATTTTTAAAAAAGCTAAGTGGATTTAAATAAGCTAAATCAACAGCTCTGTCAGCATAAACGACAGATTCAAAAAAGCCGAATTCGCCCCAACTTGGTTTAATTGCAAAACGATGCAATGTCAAATATTTTGTTGGAATTACTGTGTTAAAACCGGCATCATTTCCTTCAACTGGCATAGCTAAAATGCTTGCATGAGCAAAACGATATTCAAATGTCTTAAATTTCACTCCGAGCGTAAGCATATCGAAAGCAGGTGAATTGTCAGAAATAAATATTTTACTATTTATTCCAGAACCAATTTGAACAGACTGCCTACCAATAGAAGCCCAAAACCAGTTATTTTGATAAATCACACTTGATTCTGAAAAATCGAAATCGCTTTTTAAATCAGAAAATTTTACGTTTTGACTTAATCGCCTGTTTTCAAAAGCTACATCACGGTTCCCACTCAAGACCGCTCCATTTGTTGCCTGTAGAAAATACCCTACTTTCCCGTCAATAGTTCCGATTAAACGTAATCCCAAATTTCCAAGAAAAACATTGTCCTTTTCACTATTTTTAAAAAGTGCTAAACCATCTATTGAACCAAGTGGGGTCATTGAAACAGAATTTAAGCTATCAGAGTAATGATAAATAAATTTTTCATCATTTGAAAAAAAACTTTCGGAAAAAACCTGAGCAGAATCGGAAGCACTATAAAAAAGAACTGCTCTGCCTGCCGCCTCTATTCCAAATTCTTTTGCAAAACCAGAAAGCACCTGCTTTTCACTTGTTGATAATTTTGCTTCATTTTCTTTTAAAATGTTTAAAAATCTTACAATTTCATTTTTTTGAAAAGGAATAGAAGACATTGAGAAATTTTGAAAGAAGCCCTTGGTTTCAGTGTATGAAAGGAATTGATAAACAGGATGTTGTATTGGAATTAGTTCGATTTGAGCTGATAAATTACAGTTTAACAAAATAAATGATAATAAAATAACAGATGTCATACTGAACGAAGTGAAGAATCCAGAGAGTAGTGATAAAAAATTTTTCTGGATTCTTCGCTGCGCTTCAGAATGACAAGGTGAATTTATGTCATCACTTATTTTTGTCATACTGAACGAAGTGAAGAATCTCTTAATCTGTGGAAACAATGACTTGTGTGATTTCTCGCTGCGCTTCGAAATGACACTTTTTAGGACTGACATTCTGAAAAATATTACAAAATTCTCAATCAAAGAAGAGAATTTTAACATAATATTCTTTCTTTCATTATTCATCATAGAAATTTTAACAATTATTTCTTGGAAAACATATAATAAATAAGGTTAATGATAGAAGCAGCAGCGGCAATAGTTGTAGCAATAGTTGCATACTTTTGTAATTCAACTCCTGGTGGTAAATCTGGTGGACGAGGCACGTAAATTTCATCGCCGGGTTCGATAATTGCTCTTGAATCAGCTTCAAGCCACACTTTAGTTCTACCTTTAATTATTCTTGCCCGGCTTTCAGAAGCACCAACGGCGAAATCTCCGGCTTTTTCAATATACCATTCCATATTTTTCTCCGGCTCGTAAACTACGTACCCGGGATTGTTTACCTGTCCGTAAACGTATATGTTTGTTGGAATTGAAGGAATAATAATAACATCTCTGTCTTCAAGAAGAACGTTATTTTCGTCAGAATTTTGCTTAAAGCATTTAGTAAAATCGCAGGAAACAGCATTTTGACGATATATCATATCCATTTTGAAGCGGGCAGTGTCTTCCATAGATAAATCGCTATACTGGAAATTTTTAAAAATATTATCTTCAATAATACTGCTTTGAGTGTATGTATTTCTGACAATCATACTTAAACTTAGCGATGCATCATCTTGGAAACCGGCGGCAAGAGCGATAACATCTTTTAATCTGGTTTTTCCCGGTTCAATTCTAAAAACTCCCGGTTTCTTCACTCGTCCCATAACTGATATTGCAGAATGTTGCTTTATCTGCTGTGGCTTTTCTATTCCAACAACAATATAGTTGCCGGCTTGAAGTTCAATATCTTCTCCAATCAGATTCATAGCAGAATCTATTTGTAATTTTTGTTCTTTATTTTCATTGCTATAAAGAATAACATTGTTTAAATCTGCATCATCACGCAATCCAAATCCAAATTTCAAAAGCAAAGATACCTTGTCTCCGCTTTGAAATGAAGTAATAATAGGACGATGAACTGCGCCGCTTATAGCAACTGTTGGTTGAAATTCGTCTTCGAAAGGAACGAAAATATTATCGCTTTCGGAAATATATGGGTCGAATTCCGGGGTATTCATTGCTATTGATTTTTCAATGTCTGCTTTTGATGATTTGCCGTTGCTATGAAGAATAGTTATGTTTCTGTTAACTGTTGAAGGTATTATTGCTACTCCGCTACCACTGAAATTTTTCGATAACTCCTTTTGTTTTTCAAGGTTATGTGTAATAGAATAAATATATTGAGGAGGTAATTGTTTAGTGCTGGGTTGCATATTTGCAATGTTAATTGCATTAGAAACTCTATAGCTTGAAGGTAATATATAAGTTCCGGGAAAAATTACGTTGCCACTTATTGTAACCATTACATTTCTTGGTTTGTAAAGCGAAACCCACCCTTCATTCTTCGGATTCTTTTGCTTAACTTTTTCTAAAACCAATTGCTTAACATCAGTGAGTGTTTTACCAAGTATGTCTAATTCGCCAATTCTTGGAATAAATATTTTACATTCAGGGGAAACAAATACTTGCTGCTGATTTGGTTCTTCCAGTAAATTTTGAAAAAGCAAAACATCACCGGGACCTAATTTATAAAAGTCCGGAAATATTATACTTCCAAAAGTAAACCCTTCTGTTTGATTTAATGAATTAGTTGATAAATTGGTTAAGGAGTTTTCTTTAAACAAGGATTCTGTATCAAATGAAGAAAAACCTTTGGTTTGAGAATACGAGTTACTTAAGCCGATTAAGTTTAAAGATATTACAATAATAATAAAAAGTATTTTTTTCATATTTTTTTAAAATAATTTAATTAAGATACAAATTTAACAAACTTAACGCTAATAATCTAATTGATAATGCAAATAATTGAAATTATAATAGTTATTAAATATAGAGTAAGACGTTTTTTAAGGATTTGAATTGTAATTATAAATTTTCT
Organism: Kapaibacterium sp. (SeqCode); assembly: GCA_036759045.1. Classification (GTDB taxonomy): domain Bacteria; phylum Bacteroidota; class Ignavibacteria; order Kapaibacteriales; family UBA2268; genus JAAYJM01. Next base: position 4,971 of record DAIOVK010000177.1, read on the forward strand.
TTGTAGTTTGCTTGGGAAGGAGATGGAAAAAAAGAATGTAGAGAAACAGGCATGCCTGCTCCCTACGGTTGTCATTTGTCGTTTTGTATTTTTTCAGTCATACGATGACTGGCAGTCATCGTATGACTTGGAAAACACAGCGGGTCTATGCTGGTGAAACGACCGATTTCATCGTCGTATTTGGGGACGCCATGGTCGGCGTAGTTGCTTTCTTTGTCTAATGTAAATTAAAAAGGGGATTTTATACCTAAATCTTTGCAAATTTTTCTAACTAAATAATCATTGATTTCGCTATGCCTTGGTACAGTTGTTGATTTTCTTAATTCAAGGTTAATATATACCGAATGATTTCCACCTTCACGAAAGAGAATACAATTATTTTTTTGTAAAAATGAAATCAATTGCTTTCTTTTCATGCTTCAATCAATTCTAAATGTTCTTGGTGGACTAAATTTAACTTTTCAATATTAAAAAGATATTTATTTGCCTCTAAAATTAAGTCAATTGCTTCATAAAGATTTTTTCTTGTTTCTTCAAGTGTAATTCCTTGCGAATTAGCTCCAGGTAATTCCTCGACATATCCAATAAAACCTTCTGGTACGCTTATAAATGACATTGTGAAATTAAATTTCATTTTATTTCCAATAAATTACTAATTTATTATATAGAAGAATTTCAAAAAAGTTTATTTTATCAAATATAAAGATTTCATCGTCGTACTTTCTTACTCCGTGGCCTGGGTAGTTGCTTTCTTTGTCTTTTTCCTTCCCGATGAATTAATTTTTCAATAATTCATTAAATTCTTCTATTGTTATTCCACATTCCCTCATAATATTTCGTAATGTACCTTTAGCTACTTCTTTGTGATTAGGAACAGTTAATCTTCTATTTGGATAAATTGAATTTCGCAAAATTATATGACTACCAGTTTGATGGTCAATAGAATAACCTAATTTATTAAGAATTTGCAATAATTCGCGTGCAGAAATAATTTTCAATTTACCCAAAGCTAACCTCTAAATATTCTTCATAAATTGGAGGAGGTATCGGTTCATTATGTTTCTTCAAACTAAACAAATACCCTTCAATTGCATCTTGGATATTTAGCAAAGCTTCCTTACGTGTTTTACCTTGTGAGATGCAACCTGGCAAGTTTGGGCATTGAACTATAAGCATACCATCTTCATCTTGCTCAATAATAATTCTATATTTCATAAATAAATTCTAAATTAATTAATAATAATAACAATTTAAGAAAACTAATTAAAAATAAAAAGAAAATTCTTTGCTGGTGAAACGCCCAATTTCATCATCGTATTTTCTTACTCCGTGGTCGGCGTA